>CAZIKU010000011.1:29638-44888 GCA_964539815.1 uncultured Klebsiella sp.
ACTCCGGTGCCTTGCGCAGCTATAATCAGGAATCCGCCTAAGAGCAGTAAAAGCCCAGGACGGTAGAGCGGCGATACGACGTGAATGTGTGAGGTGTGTGTTGTCATCATTTTCCAATACAAAACCGCGCAAAGACCGTGTCCAAAATCGATTCACTGACATCCTCACCCGTGATTTCGCCCAAACATGCCACGGCGGCTTGCATATCTACGGCAATAATGTCTGCAGTGGCGTGGAGTGCCATGGCAGTACGTGCATCGTTGATGTGATCGCGACACCGTTTGAGTGCATCAACATGTCTGCTATTGCTGACACGCACATCATGCGTTTGTTGATGTCCTACAAAAAAGCGTGCAATGGCACAGAGTAACTCTGCCATCCCATGATTGGTCACACACGATACTGCACATACATCGACAAACTGCATTGGGGCCACATGCGCGGCAATGGTGTGCGCATCGGTACAGGCAGGCAAATCAGCCTTGGTGAGTACGAATAGTGTCGGCAACTGACCACGTGCGGCGAGCACAACGCGATCTGCATCGCTCCATGGGGTTGATGCATCGACCAAAAACACTACCAGGTCGGCCTGTAATGCGGCATTGCGGGAGCGGGCAATGCCTAGTTGCTCGATCGCATCAGTGCTATCATCGCGGATTCCAGCCGTATCAATGAATCGAATAGGGATGCCGTGGATGTCTGCAACTTCACTGAGTGTATCACGTGTTGTCCCTGCAATCGGTGACACAATCGCCCGATCATGATGCAAAATTGCGTTGAGCAGACTCGATTTGCCGACATTGGGGCGCCCAATCAACGCGACCGTGGCACCTTCGCGCATCACCATTCCTGCACGCGCACCACCAATCAATGTGTCAAGTTCGGTGCAGACACGTGCGAGTGCATGTTGGTCTACAGCAGTTTCTTCGACTTCGTCGGGGAAGTCGATACGTGCCACAATCGCCGCTAACTCATATATCAGTGCACCACGCAATTGCGTGATTTGTTGGCGTAACCATCCTTGGAGATGTGCATGTGCCAAGCTCAGTGCTTGTGGTGTCTGTGCTTGTACCACATCCATGACAGCCTCGGCCTGTGTGAGGTCGATGCGACCAGCCACAAATGCACGCATAGTAAACTCACCCGGGTCAGCAGCACGTGCGCCACATGCGAGCATGCGTTGTAACACGCGCTCGAGCACCACCCGGCCGCCATGACACGACACTTCGACGACATCTTCGCCAGTATAGGTGTGTGGTGCGGGCATCCATGTCACGAGCACTTCATCGATGACGTCGCCGGCCTCACCGTAAATATGCCCATAGCGTACCATGCGCGCACGCATGCGACCAGCGCGCCGTGGCACAAAGATTTGCACCAAAATGGCATGAGAACGTGGTCCACTCATTCGAATGATGCCCAATGCGCCTTGACCTGGAGGTGTGGCGACAGCCACAATCGTGTCGTCGTATTTCATACTTCATATTATAGCCAACAAGCGTTAACTCGCAGAATTGCATGATTGTCATATGGTGTTGCGACGTGTTGGCACCCTGCGATTATACAAAACTTGTACATTCATATCACAAATCTTTCATGAACGGGATTTACACATGTGCGATGAGGCGAGTATGCTATGATTGGCGCAATGGTCGCCGGCAAGAGGAGTCCCCATGGCGTCACAACAAAAGCCAGTATTCACCTCACTTCTGACATCTTTTAAATCGTCACAGGCAGAACTAGCCGAATGGCTAGCACTCCATCCACAACTCCATTGGTGGTTGCGCGTGTTTCGCTTGGGACTCTTTCAATTTGGCATTGGAGTGTCGCTAGCACCAATAACTGGCACGCTCAACCGCGTACTCATCAATGAATTACGCTTGTCGGCTGGATATGTTGCGTTTCTTATGTCAATTCACTACTTTATTTCTCCGATTCGCACGGTGATTGGCCATACGTCCGACACACAGCGGAGCTTAGGGCGTTGGCGCACCCCTTTTATTATTTTGGGAGCAATGCTGACATTTGGCGGACTTACTACAGCACCCTTTTCGTTGATTTTATTTAGTCCAGAGAGCAATCTTCATGGGCCAGTTATCTATTTGATTTGCATTATTATTTTTGCAGTATATGGTATCGGGGTAAATATTGTCGAAACCACATATGTTGCATTAGTTGGTGACGTCACTACTGATCAGGACCGAGGCAAAACACTAGCAATCCTATGGCTGATGTTGGTATCAGGAACTGTCGTGGGGGCATTCATTGCGGGCTTGATGCTACAAGACTACTCACATCATCGCTTGATTGCGGTACTGCAAGCGAGTGCATTGGTGTTCATCATTTGTGCAATCATATCAGTCGTTGGTCAAGAAAAAATGCGCCCTGATGGCACGTTAGTAAACAAACCACCTGAGCGAATTCGATTTTCGTTGCGTGAATCCCTCCGAAAAGTATGGCAAGCACCAACATTGCGCGGACTCTTTTTCATCTTTTTTGTGGCAACACTTGGATTTGGAACCCATGACATTCTACTCGAGCCATATGGTGCAGAAATCTTGGGCATGAGCGTTGCAGCGACCACATTGCTCACGGCACTCTGGGGCGTTGCCATGATTGTTGCGATAATTGGGGCTGGATTATGGCTGTGGCGGGGTGGGAGTAGTGCACGCTTGTTAATTGTTGGCGGCATTGCTGGTATCATCGGGTTCTTGTGCGTTAGCATCAGCGGGTACACGAACGTCACATGGAGCTTTCTCGTCGGTGTTACGTTTATTGGTATCGGACGTGGTTTGTTTATTGTGGGAAGTATTGCTACCGTCATGAATCTCGCTGATCGCAACCATACCGGGTTATTCATCGGTATTTGGGGTGTAGTTCAGTCCCTTGCACAGGGTGTAGGTACAATTAGCGGCGGGGTAGCACGTGATTTCATCAAAGTTCAATACAACAGTCCATTACTCGGATACGTCGGTGTCTATGCCGTTGCGGGACTGTTGTTGGTGATCATGGTGACATACATGGCAATCACACGCATCGGTAAGAAACTCGAGTCCGGCCAAATCAATTCGCCATGGAGTGGCTTGCAAGACATCCCTGCAGACCAGATTCTTTATTAGTCGTAGGTAGTGCATGACATACGTTGCCGCAATTTGTTTCGCACTAGTGCTGTGGTGGGTAAGCACGGGAGTCATTATCGTGCTCTACCGCCAAGCCCCCTGGACGTATGATGCAACGTTTGGCGTCATGACCGTCGTTGCTGCTGCAAGTGCAGTGACGATTGTATTGACGCGCCACTCCAGCGATGTGTGGTCTACATACGCATCGTTTAGTGCCGGTACGCTGGTATGGGGGTGGAATCTTGCAAGCTACTACACGGGTTTCATTCATGGTCCCACAACACCCATCCCCGCGCAACCGATGAGTAATGGGCAACGCTTCCGCTTGGCAGTCCGGAGTAGTTTATACCACGAACTCGTCTCGCTGGCACTTGTTGCCATCATGCTCGTCAGCAGTATATCGGCAAGCAACAAAACAGGACAACTCACAGTCGTATTGTTTTATGTGCTACATCAACTTTCCAAACTTTGTATTTACTTTGGGGTATGTAATTTTCGTGGGGACTGGTTGCCAATACACTTGCAATACATTACGGCATTCTTTGGTCCAGCCCGCAACCACTGGTTTTTCTTTGTGGCAGTCACAACTGCTGGGACAATTGTCGGCTGGGCTTCGCATCTTGCACGGACAGGATCCAGTGAAGCACTTCAAGTTGCAGGAACATTTTGGGTACTCCTTGCAGGGGTAGCCATGCTCGAAATAATCGTTTTGTTGATTCCTCCGGAATATTTACACAGAACACTCGCTTTCCTCACACATTTATCAGTCGCCGCCAATACCAAATCGCGCTAATTTCGCATATACTATAATAGTATATGCGGGCATGTGACGTTGAATTGAAGGGTAAGTCATGGCGGTGATTTTGGCCATAGACGAGGATGTCGTCCTAACAATGAGCTTGGATTTGCAGCTCGGTCATGTAGGACACACGGTACGTCGTGCCAATACTATTACAGCTGCACTGAGTCACTATAGCGATCTCACTCCCAATGTAGTGGTGATTGACCCTGGTCTCGAGCAACAAAACGGGTGGCAACTTGTCACACAATGGGCAAGCACGGTGCCTGTAGTGGTGATAAGTCATGATCCGACAGATTCTACCAAAACGCGCGCAGAATCACTCGGTTGTGTGGCTGTGCTTTCCAAACCGTTTTTGATGCGTGACCTCGTCAATGCATTGACACCATACCTTGATGCACAACCGACCAAGAAATCCGCATCTCGCAAACGAGGTACAGCATCACAACCCGTCGTAAATAGTCAGCAAGAGACTCCCCCACCTACCAAAAAACGCAATCAACGGACGGCGCCACAACCTACAGTACCAAACCCACCCCAACGTGAAGATACGCTCGGGATTGGCATCAGTGATGCTGATGAGGAGTTACTTTCTGGACTCCCAACAACAATGCCCGAAGAGAACCGTCCCGAACCTCGTCAAGAAACCCTTGGAATGCGGATGCGACAAGAGCGACTCAAGCTCAACATCCCGCTTTCGCAGATAGATTTACTCATCGGCGTACACATGGCACATGTACAAGCCATGGAAGAAGATCGTTTCTCGTACCTCCCCCGTGGCAAAATAGCCGAAGATATTATTACCAAATATGTGCGATTTTTGGGGATGGACGTCAATGAAGTACTACAGATGTACCGTAGCTTCAAGTACTCAGAACACGTTGAACCACTCACATCATATGGAGCCGACAAGCTCACCAACATGTCGTCGTATGCATGGATACTGCAAGTATTTATCGCACTTGCCATATTGGCAGGCATAGGCTGGGGGATATATATAATTGATAGACCGCGTGTGATGCAATACGCAGGTGTTGTCGTCGATTTAATTTACCCAACGCTGACCGCATCACTGACTCCTACAATCACCCTTACCCCGAGTGCAACCGCCACGGTCACTGCCAGTCGTACAGCGACAATCACGCTGACAGCGAGCAACACAGCGACCACCTCGCCCAGCGCGACACCTACCGCTACAACGAGCAACACGGCAACCATCACACCAAGCCAAACAGCATCGATAACTGCGAGTAGTACAATTACAACGACACCAAGTCGCACAAGTACAGCAACAAAAAGCAGCACAATTACCATTACACCGAGTGTGACAGCATCACAGACTGCTTCAAGCACCGTCACATTGACTGCCAGCAACACGGCAACGGCGACCACAAGTCGCACCGCAAGTGTGACACGTAGTCGGACACCAAGCAAGACAGACACCGCAACGCGTACACTCAGACCGTCGCGTACGGCAACTGCCACCAGAACAAGCAAACCATCTGCAACCACCACGCCGAGCAATACGGCAGCGGCGACAGCGAGCAAAACCGCATCTGCAACTCGCACACCACTCGGTGCACGTACCAGTCCAACCGTACGACCGAGCGCATCCGCCACCAAAAAACCGTAATACTGCTAGCGCGTTGGCCAATAATCTACGAGATGCGCAATTGTTGGCATGACCCATGTGGCATACGGAGCGAGGTCGGCGTGCGTACTCAATCCTGATGTCACACCAATTTGTGCCATTACCCCGGCATTTTGCCCCATCTGCATGTCTGCCGGCGTATCACCAATCATAATGGCATGGTGTGGTGCAATTGATAGCTCTCGACAAATGGCATAAATCTTGTCGGGTGCTGGTTTGGCGGCGACACCGGGGTCGTCAGCACATGCCACAGCAACAATGAACCCATGCACACCAAGTGCCTCCATAGTGGCGAGTGTCGGGGCGCGATTGTCGGCTGTTGCAATAGCAATAAGCGCACCGCAGGCTTGGATTTGCGTAAAAAGTGCGTTGAGATCAGCAAGCGGAATGACGTCACGGGTAGGGTCAGGGGGTTGCCACGCTGATTGTACGATGTGATATGCATCGGGAATGGATGCACAGAACGGGCGGATGACTTCGACTGCCATTTGTTGCATCCGCGCCATGCTCGCAATAGCGAGTGGACCACGGGGATCGATATATGTGGTCGCTTGATCGTAGCCAAATACGCTTGCAATGGTTGCATTGACATCGTGCGTAATCGCATCACTCACCCGTGCAGCGAATTGCTTGGCCCAACGCCCCCACATTTGCTGAAAGTCAATTAACGTGCCGTCTTTATCAAAAATAACCAGTGCAGGTGATTGCGTCAACATTGCGTAATCCTTTATTTAATTATGGTGAGATTCACAATATTGTCCCATTGCGATGTAATTACACTACTTGCTTGTTTTTGTTGTGCTAGTGATAAAAACTGCGCATCGAGCAACTGTTTCGCTGTGGGGGTATTCGTCTGTTTGTCTACAGGAATCACCGCATTTGCAATCAACGCCCCGAGGCGTGCCGGTGTGGCAAATGCCTTGGCATAGAGCATCTGTGTGGTGTTTGCAAACACATGTTCGACCCACAATCGTGCTGCATAGGGATGTGTAGCATAGGCGTTGATGGCACAGGCATATCCTGTATCAATGATTGGTTCGGGCACCACAACGGCAATCGGTGGGTTGCTACCACTACTGGCTTTGAGTGCGTATGCAATATATGACCACATCGGCACAATCGGTGTTTCACCAATCACGATACTACTGCGGCTTCCAGCGTGATCATTAAAGATGCCTAGCACATTGAGCTCTGCCAGCAAACGCAAACCAGGTTGTACGTCATCGAGACTGCCGGCATTCGACAATGCTGCAGATACTATCGCGTATTGAGATGTGATTGACTGCTGTGGGTCAGCAGGAATCGCAAATTGTGATTTATATTCACTGTTGCGCAAATCACTCCAGCCATTTGGCAGGGATTTTACCATATTGGAATTGATCGCAAAGGTCATCACGCCATAATATCCGGCACACCACAATCCAGCAGCGTCTTTGAGGGTAGATGGCACCTCATCCCACAATTGATGTTGATAGCGTTGGAAGAGTCCATCACTAGCCGCAATAGTAGCAATATCCAAACCAACCTCTACGACATCGGGCACTTGAATGCCGACCTGGCCCGCCGTCTGGCGAATCATGGCAATTTGGTCGGACGAACTTGCATCTGGAATTTGTTCGATAATCCGAATTCCGTACGTATTTTTGTATGATTCGATGATTTCGCCGTAGTTGAGCCATTCACGAGAAAGGCCAATCACCGATAATTCACCTTCAGCCTGTGCCCGTTTGACCAACTCAGCGAAGTCGCCGATATCAGCGATAGTGCGTGGACCTGCAGCAGGGGCTGGCGGTAGGCGTAATCGTGGTGTCGCTGTCACATTGACTTGCGGTGTAGCCGTTGCCGTCACAAACGGAGTAATCACAGGGACTGCCGTCGCTAATTCAGGCGGCAAGGTTGGTGCAACAGCAGGTGCAGCAGGAGGAGTCGTGGTACAGGCAGATACCACTGCCCCCATGCTAAACGTTGCACATATGCGCAAAAATCGGCGCCGAGCCAGCACAGTATCTCGCATAAACAATACTACTCCCACGGATTAACCACACCCTACACATTCAATCATACTCCGTTTTGATGTGGCGTGTAACATACCATACGAATACACGGGTATGGTATACTTGCCGTCAGTTCAAGTAGTAGTGAGACTGTTACTATGCCGCCCAAATTCAACAAAAATTGGCATTACCACACCCAACTCGTCCATGCTGGCGAACGATTACCACAGCCTGCAGGGAATCCGACGGCTACACCATTGTATACAAGCACTACCTTTTACCATGATGATATGGATGCATTCGATAGTGCACTAGCTGGTAATGGGTATGCCTATGGGCGTAACGGGAATCCGACCAATTATGCGCTAGAGGTTGCCACAACCGCCGCAGAGGCAGGTGCAGGTGCGTTGACCACTGCATCGGGAATGTCTGCAATCTATACTGCGATTCTCGCAGCAGGCATGTCGCTGGGGCGCCCACTCAAACACATCATTGCGGCGCGTGACATGTATGGCGCGACAACTGTGCTCCTGCGTGATTTTTTGGCACCATATGGGGTGACTATTCACACCTGTGATTTGACCAAACTCGATGAGCTTGATGAATTAATTGCCACACAGAAACCAGATATCATATACGCCGAACAACTCTCAAATCCCTTGTTTCGCGTTGTCGATATGGCAGCCATCGCACAGCGGGCACATGCCTGTGGGGCACGATGCGTCGTTGACAACACCATCGCCACCCCCATCGTCGAGCAGCCACTCACACTCGGAGTCGACTTCGTGGCACATAGTGCCACAAAGTATTTTAGTGGACATGGTGATGCAACGGGTGGTGTTGTAGTCGTACGCAATTCCGAATACATGGCACCACTTCGCCATATCAATGCGACGTTGGGCATGGTCCTTGGACCCTTTGAGGCATTACAAATTTTACGTGGCACCAAAACAATGTCACTGCGTGTTGAACGGCAATGCCACAATGCCATGCAAGTAGCACAATGGTTGGCACAGCATCCGCGAGTAGCCACCGTACACTATCCTGGATTGCAATCGCACCCAGATTATGCTACTGCCCAGCGTGTCCTCAATGGGAAATATGGTGCAATGCTAGCATTTGAACTCAGTGATGCACAAAACGTCTCGGTGTTTGCCAATGCACTAGAATTGATTTTGCCAGCTAGTACACTTGGAGACATTTACACAATGATTAGCGTGCCTGCACTTGCATCACACCGTGGGCTCTCCACAACCGAACGTCAGGCACGTGGCATCAGTGATGGACTTATTCGCATGTCAGTGGGCATCGAACAGTTCGATGATATCATTGCTGATCTCACGCGCGCACTCGACGCGATATAATCCGCCATGCAAGTCGTTTCCCTTTCTTCTGGTAGTCACGGGAATGCCTGTTTGGTGCAGACGGCACACGGAGCATTCCTCATCGATGCTGGACTGCCAATGCGCACGCTACTCGCACGTTGTGCGCTTGTAGGCACACAACCAACTGACATTCGCGGCATCGTACTTACGCACGAACACGGTGACCACACAACGAGTGTGGCACCGTTAATACGGCGACTCAACATTCCGTTGCTGACGATGCCGGCCACACGGGCTAGCCTACAACTTCCTTCACAAGCCACGTACATCCCACTTGCCTATGATGCTGCTGTGGATTGTCATTCTGTGACATTTCGGGCATGTCCGGTGAGTCATGATGCCGTTGCCCCACTCGCGGTATGTATCCACGATGGCATTCACAGTGTGGCAATTGCGACTGATCTCGGTGAGTGGGATGATACCTTGGTGCGCTTCATGCAACCCGCATCGTTAATTGTCATCGAAGCCAATCACGATCGTGAACGGTTGCGTTTGAGTCGCTACGATGCGCAACTCAAGCTCCGTATTGCGAGCAAAACAGGGCACCTAGATAATTTACAAGCTGGAGCATTTCTCGCAGAAGTAGCGCGCGACGGGCACGTTCGTGATGCCTGGTTGGCGCACCTTTCCCAAGAAGCAAATGGTGCTGACCTGGCGGTCAAGAGCGTACAAAACATCCTTGCCATGAAAAAGCGTCAGCATGCCTATCGCTCGATTACGGCGTTACCACACCATCGACTCGCTGTATGGGGGGAAGCGCAACAGACTACACAACAGTCACTTTGGCATGACGATTGAAAGTGGAGCGGGATGACTGTATAATAGTGTGAGTTGCATATGTCATTTTTTGTCACGGGCATGTGTTCTTTATGCGTTTAACGTCATGAAAGGACCATCCCGTGATTCGTTTTGGCAGTGCACTTCAGATCCACATCCAGACCACAGACATCCCCACACTCATCTACACGCGTTGTACTGTTGCGGTGCAACACGGCCTCGGCGTTGTACGCATCCCACCACACTATGCCTATCCGTGCGTATCCGCATCTGTTTCACTGCTACGCGACTTCATTGCGCAGCACCAGTTACGCCTAGTTATTCACGCACCGATGGCGAATATTCCCGCGCTCACACATGAGTTGGCACAGTATGCTACATTTTTCAACCACATCGCATGTGCAGATGCGGTGATTATTTGCCATGTGCCACATCTTGACACACATACAGCTACGGCACTCCGCTCACTTGATTCCGCAACGCGACACTTCATCGCCCTCGAACATACACACCAGCCGCCCGATAGATTCATCACATTCGCTGACAGCGTGCACATCCCGCCTATTTTTGACTGGTTGCATTATCATCATGCAACCCCATGGCCGTACCAACCGGATGTCACGCTATGTGATTGGGCACGGCGCTGGCACGGGCGGAGGCCCCTTTGGCACATGAGCTCACAAAGTGAGCACGGTCCTGCGGGGCAACACAGCACGCGCATCGATAGTACGGTTGTCATTTGGATGGTACGCAGTTTGCTTGCCCATGGCATACCCACCGATGTCGAGCTTGAATCACCAGCGGGAATTGCCGCATTTCATCGGCTCATCCACGATATTCGCCATCGCGCCCCGGATATATCCGCAGTTGTCACACAAGGAGAAGTCAATGCACACAGCTGACTCACCCATAGGGGTACTTGGGATTGTGCCTCGGCAGCAGTGCTGGGAATTGGTCGTCAATCATCAGCAATACTACGTACCGATACGCCATCTATCCAGCGTTGCAGATGCCGCATTTGTGGCATTCTATATGCCACGCTGGCACCCGACACAGCCACACCATATCACGCATACCGCTACTATTCAGCACTACACGATTCGACAACGGATTGACATCTTTGCACTTGAGCCGCAACATCCACGGGCGAATGCGCATTATGTCGTGCTTGATATCACGCATCTCGTACCACTAGAGCCTGCAATCCCAAGCCCACGCTGGCGCCGTGTTGGCATCCATCGTGTTACAGCCACACAACTCATGCGCTTACCGTATCTCGGGCACCCAGCCTGGCAACAGCACCGTCACAGCGACACCACGACGCACGAATACTACTACTAGTTACACGCCATGGAATGTCCAATGCACCACACGACGCACTGCTGCACCATCAGACGACCCGGCAAAGACCAGACCGGTACCGTGCTTTTGTGCAATGGCACGCACCTGGATGAGCGCATCAGGACGACCGAGTACCGCCACGGTACCACCACTCCCACCACCGGTAATTTTGGCACCGTACAAACCGTGTGCCGGGCCAAGCGTCCGTACCGCGGCTACGATTGCATCCGTAGCATCGGACCCTAACCCACAGGCACTATAACTGGCATGCGATTGATACATGAGCTCGCCCAACAGCATCGCAGTTGTCTCGTCACATGGTGCCTGTGTTAGCAGTTTTGCAAAGAGCTGCACGCGATGATGTTCGGAAATGGGATGATACGTGGGCTGCCAAACTGCGTAGTCGGTCTGAGAATCGACGCGAGTTACAGTATCACTCATCCCTTGATAGCGCATCAAAAACTCCGCACCACGCATGTGTTGTGGCAGCTTGGCTGCATAGTGTTGCATGAATTCTGATGGCGTCATGTTAGCTAAATAGCCATGCCAATACGGGTCACTGATGCGCACCGTGGTCTCGTGTGGTGTTACCTGCAACCCTGCTATGTCCGCAATGATACGGTACCCCATGAATGCGCCAATGCGCACCGCACCATAATCTGATCCAGAAACAGCATGCCGCACCCCGGAATCGATGCCCCATACCGCCAAATTTTGTGGTAATGCGACAGTGGGGAGCAGTTCAGCAGGCTGACACCGTAATGCCATAAACGTATTGGCATGACCACAGGCAGAAGCCATTTGGTCCATCACACCACAGGGTGCCCCGACAATGAAATTTTCGGCCTGCTGGCACCACAACGCCATGGTGCGACCATCTACCGTTCGGTCTACCATCGCAAGTAGCGCTGCCATGGTGGCCACTTCAATGGCAGCTGAAGAACTCACCCCTTTGCTGAGCGGCACTTGTGAATCAATCACAATCGTCACCCCACCAGGGAATGATACAGCTGCGACGGCATGCAAAATCGTAATCACACCTGCCATGTAGGCAGCCCAGCGTTGTTGTTCGTTGGCATGGAGATACTGTCGGACGCGTGCATAGTCGGTCTGTTGCAATTGATCGAGAGCAAATGTCACCATGGTGTGCTCAGCCAATTCAGCTGCCAAACTCACAATTACCACTGTGTTATCCGTGCGCGCTTGCACCATGGCAGTTGCCACCACATCGAGTGGCCATTGCAATACCAGTGAGCCCGAATAGTCCGCAATCCCCCCCATAACATCAAGTCGACCAGGGGCATGTGCCATCCACACTGGTGCCTGTGTATGCATCCATTGTGCTAGTACCGACTGAGCGGTAGTCATGTGTACTGCAGAAACATCAGCATTCGCGTGCCACATAATTAGTCCTCCAACTCAATATGATGTGCGTGCAACGCATGGTGGAGCCCGGGCAAAAGCACCGCCGCAAGTGCAGCATTGGCGACTGCAACCCACGAAACAGGTGAATGCACATCAAGTGGGGCATCTAAGCGTGCGCCATTGGCTTTGCAGACCAACACACCTGCTTCGCGCGCGATGAGTTCGACACAGACATCGTAGGGATGACAACACAGCATGATCGTATGCGGTTTCCGTTCGCTCCGTGGCAACATCAGTGGTCGGATGTCGGCCAACCAGCGATCATGTCCCATCAACAACTCGTAGAATTGACCGCCAGTAGAAATATACTGATCTTCGAACGAAAGGGCTCTACCTTCAGGCTCTTCACCGAGTACTGCGCTCGTAAGCATGTCATCGATGGCGGCAAGTCGGGCGCGATTCCCAGGGAAAAATCGCGCAATATTACCGAATCCATTACGAATCGTAGTCGCTTGAGAAGGCGACACACGGAGCGGATGGAGTGTCCCATCAATCCGATTCAACCGCTCTGCATGAACCCCATTCCCTTGCGTGGCCCACAACGCATCACACAGGTGTTGCTTGACCAGCGGAATTTCGGTCATAACAGCCAGCGTGATATCCTTCAACGTATTCCCATGTGCGACAAATGGAGCGACACCCGTCAGGATCCAGGCTGGACGCTTTTGATACATCAATCCACGGGTGCCATCAATTGGATCAATGATGATTAGGTACTGAATGTCGTCAGGATGCACACCCGCGGGAAAGTCACGTACGCCATCCGCACCGAGTCCCTCAGCAACCAGTCTGAATGACACGTGTGCAGCCAGCTGGGTGAATTCTTTAATCAGCACATGTTCGGATACACGGTCGATCGCGTATATGGTGTCACCGCCTTCGACGGCAGCAACGGTGGCTAATTGTTCAAACGCCAGCGCTTCACACTGACTCACGACGGCGTCACGGATGACGGCATGGATGCGGCGTATTTCGTTGAGCAACATGTCGTGTGGTGCCATCGCTACGCCTCCTGTTGACGAAAGTGAGTAGTGGCAACCGCCTGCAACGCGGCAGCGGTTGCTTCGGGAGCAGTATCACTTAAAAAGTTCCCGCCGCCAATCTCCGGTCCCGCCAAGTATTTGAGTAAATCTGGGCGGCGTAATGGTGGATGAAAACTAATGTATGTATGAAAATACGGCAACACACTCCCGTCAGTCGGTGCCTGATGGATGGCCATCACATACGGGAACGACATCTGCCACAAGTTATCGAACCGCGTCGTGACATTCGCCAATGCATGTGACATGGCGGTGACTTCTGCTGCAGACATTGTGTGCAAATGTGCATGAGTGCGTTTGGGCGCGATATAGACTTCATATGCATACCGTGCAAAATACGGCACAAAGGCAATTACATGCTCGTCCTCGTATAAGAGTCGGCGCCCATCGGCTTGTTCTGCAGCAATGATGTCTTGCATCAGTACACGGCGATTTTCGTGCCAATAGCGCGCTGATGCACGCACTGCTGTTTCGATTGTTTTGAAGACAAAATTCGTCGCGTAGATTTGACCATGTGGATGCGGATTCGAGACCCCGACGACTTGCCCCTTGTTTTCAAAACACAGCACATGGTTGACTTCGTGCCGTTGTGCCAAATCAAATGTTTGTTGCTGCCACACCTGAACAACGTCAGAAATTGCAGATACGGGGAGTTCTGCGAGTGTCTGGTTATGTAGCGGACTAAAACAGACCACCCGCGCAATACCATCGGCACGGCGTGCTTTGTAGGGAAATACGGGCATCACTGGTTCGGGAGCATGCACACCGACACACGGGTGATCATTGTCGAAGACATATACACCACTATACTGCGGGTTCGCATGACCACTCACTCGACTATTCCCTGGACACAAGTAACACTGCGGATCATACACTGGGTCACGCGGTGGGAGTGCGCTGACTGTTTGACCGACCCACGGTCGATGCTGTCGGTGTGCCGCAACAATCACCCACTCTTCACGGAGTGGATGCCATCGTTCCTCCCACATACCGGCTGGAATGGTCATATTACCCTCTTTAGCTGGACGAACAAAAACACGCGTACAATGACAATAACGTATAATATCACTATAAGGGTGAAACAATGCATCATGTAAAGTATACGGTACTGTGCGTATCTTAATTGTGGCCAATGCCCCAGGGGCAGTCGATTCACGCTTGGGCGAACTCGCAACCCAAGCCAACTACATCATCGCCGCCGATGGTGGCGCCCGACCGCTTGCACTCGCAGGCATCATGCCACATTTACTAATTGGCGACCTTGATTCGGTACCGACCGCTCAACTCGACGCGTTTGTGAACGCTGGCGTGAATGTGTCACGATTCCCCCGCGAAAAAGACGAAACGGACCTCGAATTGGCGTTGCAAGCTGCCGTCTCGCTTGGCGCAACGCACATTGACTTGTGTGGTGTGTTAGGTGGTCGCTGGGATCACACATTTGCCACCATCGCAATGGTATGCCAACCCATGCTTGCACATTGTCACATCAGTATCTATGCTGATGATCAAACTTTGTGCATTGTCCGTAACGAACTCACTTTGACTGCGAATGTTGGGGATACTGTGTCGTTACTACCACTCACCCCCACTGTCGACGGGATTACCACATACGGACTCGCATATCCGCTTCAACATGCTACACTTTTTTTTGAACATTCACGCGGTGTGAGCAATGTGGTTACTGAGAATCCGATACAAATTTTCGCTACGCAGGGCATA
>CAZIKU010000012.1:0-44140 GCA_964539815.1 uncultured Klebsiella sp.
ACCAGTACATGATGTCGCCGACGGTCCATGGCTGGCCGTCTGACCACTTCAAACCTTCGCGGAACTTGAACGTCCACTTTGAAGCGTCAGCACTTGCTTCCCAGCTTTCCGCCAAGCCAGGTCCAATTGCCAAACCGTCCTTCAAATAGCGAAGAATTGAGTGACCGTACATTGACTCGTGTTGGAAACCAGCGATACCCCAGGTGTTGGCGTATGCTTTGCGAAGCTTGCCGCCGTACTTGCCGGCAGTCAACCACACGTGTGGTGGGGTGTACGGATTCTTTGGCAGACGCTCGTCCACGTTGGGGAGCTTGCCGTCTGCAACGGCCTGATCCAATGATGGCGACTGCTTGAAGGTCGTCGTCACAACTGGGATGGCAGTAGCAGCAGGTGGGGTTGTTGGCTGAAGTTTGACTTCCTCAGCGGCTTTGGTTGGTTCGGCAGCGGTGTTGTCAGCGGTACCGGTATTGCCACCACAGGCGACAATTGCAGCACTCGCAGCACCCATCGCCGACAGTCGCAAGAAATTGCGACGATGCAACTTTGCACTCACGAGACTTCCTCCTTGACATGAGAATCGCACCGATGCGATTGGCTCATGCGCGCGAAATTTGTAGAACCTCGCCAGAAACCACCACGGTTACGAAGCGGAATAACGTAACGTACGAAACGTACTTGTGATGGTTTGAGCTGATTTTATTACTTGAGTGCGTTTTTGTCAAATGATAGCAGGATTTCATCAGGTGTTTATAAAGGCTGTATAAAGGCTTATCGATGAAAAATTCACAAATCACCAGCAGCGCGACACGTTAATTGTTAGTGAGAATTCAACCAATTGTAAAGAAGTTGAAACACTTCCTGTATTCGCGACGGCTTGACCAAATCTGCAAGTTGTTGCCACTCTTGATGCATCGAAGTCAGGCGATACGCACATTGTCGCTGCCATCCGCGACACTCGAGTCGCCCCCAGTACACCGCACCACTCGTCAACACTACACGCAAATTCGCGCCGTAGGTGATATTGTTGACCGTATCCGGCCAAGCATGTATCACTTCTACGGCGCGTACCGCAACACCTTGTGTCGTCAAATTTGCTTGAATCGCATCATTGAACGAACTGTATCGACCAGACAACTGCCACATGAGTCCCGCTATTACCACCACAACACATGTGCCTGTCATCCACAACCACTTCATGGCACGCCAGCACCTTGCAACGCACTGATGAGTTGTGCATCCTTGGGATAATCAGCAATCGTACGACTATAGTATGTCAACAAAAACCGTCCACTCGGTGCAATCACGAACGTTGCAGGCATCTGTGAGACGTCACCACCGTTTGTGTCACCCATTCCGTATTGTGGCACAACACGAATCGATTCACGAAAGACACTCGGCGCCATCATTGCAGACAGCGTCGCTTTACCCACACCATACGCCTGGTAGGTATGTTGTGCTTCGTCCACCAAACATTGAATGTTGGGCGCGAAACGCGCACATATTGGTTGCGCACCTGCGGGATCACCCATGCCAATCGCAGCGAGTGAATATTGCGGATATTGCGTGCCGAAACTTGCTAACCTAGCAAGTGTACTGCGACAGAAGGGTCAGCCAAAATGGCGCAGAAACGTAATCACCAACCCACGCCCTTGCCACAAGGTTGACAACGCTACTGACTCCCCTGTGACGGTCGTGAGCGTTGCATCTGGAGCAACATCACCGATTTGCCATTGTGTCATTATGCACCTTTTACGTTGTGGTATCTCTACTAATTTATTACGACAAAATGTTGCCGTGTGGATGTATTGTGCTCACTGAAAGCCAAATGGAAGTCATGCTATAATCCTCAATAGGAGGGTGGTATTTCACACGGGAACGGAGACACAATGACCAATAATCGTCGCAGTCGAATGATTACCGAAGGGGTGCAACGCACCCCGAATCGCGCCATGTTACGTGCTGTCGGATTCAAGGATGAAGACTTCACCAAGCCAATAGTCGGCATTTCGAATATGTACAGCAATTTGACGCCCTGCAACGACAACCTCGACGTATTGGGTCAACGCGTAGCTGCGGCGATTCGTGATGCCAATGGTATGCCGCAAATCTATGGCACCATCACCATTGCTGACGGCATCTCCATGGGCACCGAAGGGATGAAATATTCACTCGTCTCGCGCGAAGTCATCGCCGATTCAATTGAGACTGTCACCAACGGTCAATCAATGGACGGTGTCGTCGTTATCGGCGGTTGTGACAAAAACATGCCAGGTGCCATGATTGCCATGGCCCGCTTGCTCCACGTTCCATCGATATTTGTTTACGGTGGCACAATCAAACCCGGACATCTCGACGGCGAAGATTTGACCATTGTGAGTGCATTTGAAGCAGTCGGACAATACAGTGCCGGCAAAATCGACGCCGCACGCCTGCTCGAAGTTGAACGCAACGCATGCCCTGGACCTGGTTCATGTGGAGGCATGTATACCGCAAATACCATGTCTTCGGCCATCGAAGCCATGGGATTGAGCCTGATGGGCTCGTCGACGATGGCCGCCGAAGATGCCGAAAAGGCTGAAAACGCGTACCAATCTGGCTTGGCCGTGGTAAATGCCATCCACAAGCAAATTGTGCCTGCGCAAATTCTGACTCGCAAAGCCCTCGAAAACGCCATCGCCGTCATCATGGCGACGGGTGGTTCAACCAATGCCGTGTTGCACTTGCTGGCCATCGCCCATGCCGCCAATGTACCGTTGAGCATTGATGACTTCGAACGCATTCGTGGACGCGTACCAGTCATCTGTGATCTCAAACCATCAGGACGTTATGTGGCAACCGACCTGCACAAGGTGGGCGGTACACCACAAGTCATGAAAATCTTGCTTGAACATGGGTTGATTCATGGTGATGCACTGACAATTACCGGGCAAACCATCGCCCAGTCACTCGCACAAGTTCCCAGTACTCCAGCCAAAAATCAAGATGTCATTCGTCAGTGGGACAATCCACTGTACGAACAAGGTCACTTGGCTATTCTGCGCGGAAATCTTGCAGAGGAAGGCTGTGTTGCCAAGATTTCGGGTGTCAAAAAACCAGTCATCACCGGGCCTGCACGTGTCTTTGAATCCGAAGAAGAATGCCTCGACGTCATCCTCAAGGGTGGTATCATTCCAGGCGATGTCATTGTGATTCGCAACGAAGGTCCCAAAGGTGGACCGGGCATGCGTGAAATGTTGGCTCCTACATCTGCCATCATCGGTGCCGGACTCGGCGATTCAGTGGCACTTATCACGGATGGTCGCTTCTCAGGTGGCACCTACGGGATGTGCATCGGTCACATTGCTCCAGAAGCTGCGGTGGGCGGAACGATTGGCCTTGTCCATGAGGGTGACTCAATCACCATTGATGCGTATCAACGCCTCATTCAACTCAATGTGAGTGATGCAGACCTTGCGCAACGACGGGCAACATGGCAGCCACGTCCAGCGCGCTACCGCCGTGGTGTGCTTGCCAAATTCGCCAAGTTGGTCTCGAGTGCAAGTCTCGGTGCCGTTACAGACCTTAATCTAGACCTCTAAACAATATCTGTAGGATGCTGTGGTCATCCGGCCACAGCATCCCTAGTACGAGAAAAACGATGCCACCATATATACACGCCAGCGGACTGGTGCGCATTTTTCGCAGCGAAGATATTGAAACATTTGCATTACAAGGTCTCGATTTAGGCGTCCATAAAGGTGAAATCGTCGCGCTCGTTGGTCCATCTGGTGCCGGGAAGTCGACGTTTCTCAATTTGCTCGCTGCACTCGATAAACCCGATGCAGGCACCCTCATCGTCAACGACATCAACCTCGTCGATGCGTCAGAAACTGCACGGGCCACTTACCGCCAACAACAAATCGGGTTTCTCTGGCAACAAACCACTCGCAATATCATCCCAGGACTCACTGCACGCGAGAATATCATGCTCCCCGCATTACTCGCCGGGCGTGCATACGCCGAGACCATGGCTGTTGCCGACGAACTCCTCACAGCAGTCGATATGCTCGCATTTGCGGATTACGATCCAATGCGCATGTCCGGCGGACAACAACAACGGATTGCGCTCGCCACTGCGCTTTCTTGCAAACCAGAAATTCTGCTGGCCGATGAACCGACTGGCGAAGTCGACTGGCAAACGGCCGAACGCATTCTCACGCTGTTGCACACGCTGCGAAAACGCTACCAGTTAACGATTGTGATGGTCACGCACGACCAACGCGTCGCCGAAAGCGCAGATCGCACGGTGTCGATCCGCGACGGGCGCACGAGTAGTGAAATAGGTCAAGATGATGTAGAAACAGTCGTTATCGACGCAGTCGGACGTTTGCAAATTCCCGTTGAAGTACGGCAACGACTCCAGATAGGCCGCCGCGCCACCGTCACTGTTGTCGATGGCGTCATCCACATCATACCAATCGCAGAAGAAACATCATGACACGCATCGAAATTATCAATGTCCAACGCACCTTCGGGAGTGGAGAACGCACGGTCACTGCCCTCAACAATGTCAATCTCACGTTTCACCACGGGCAGTTGATTGCACTGATGGGACCAAGTGGGAGTGGCAAAACTACACTGCTCAACATGGTCGGTGCACTCGATAGACCAGATAGCGGCAAGGTGCTCCATGACACCAAAGACATCAGTAGCATGTCAGACGCTCAAAGAAGCGAAATACGGCAGCGGATCGGCTTTATTTTTCAACGATTTGCGTTGATTCCTACTGCATCAGCATACGAAAACATCGAATTTGCGCTGCGCATTTCACACATTCCTCGTAATGAATGGCACACGCGCATCATGCAGACGTTGGCTCAACTTGATATCGCTGATCATGCCCACCATCGTCCCAACGAATTATCTGGCGGGCAACAACAGCGCATCGCGATTGCCCGAGCCATCGCAACTGACCCACAAATAATCATCGCCGACGAACCAACCGCGAATCTTGATTCGCATCGTGGTGCCACAGTACTCGAATTGTTTCGCCTCTTGTGCCAACAAGGCAAAACAATTATTATGTCTACACATGACTCAACGTCTGAGCGGTACGCCACACACGTTTGTCGTATGCGTGCTGGTAGTGTAGAGAGTTTTGCGCCACCTAGAGGCGGCGAAGCACCCACATCGCAGCCACAAAACGCAGCAGCATCGAAAACACAAACAGCACCGCATAGTGATTAATGGTCGCACCTGCATAAGACCATGATGCCGTGCCGATGAGTTGCGCAATGCTCCCACCCAACAACCCTGCCAACATCAAACCGATGCCGGATACGGCACCGAATGCAGCCAAATATGCACCTTTACCTGCCTGAGGCGCTCTCGCCATCGACATATTCGCGAACCCCTGGTCAATGCCTGGCCAAAATACTCCGGCAAACAACGAGGTACAAAAGAGCGGCCACAGCCACCCTGGTTGTGAAAAAATCCACCCCAATGGTAGTGGGACTACGCAAAAGGCACTCACAATCAAGACGATTTTGTCACCGAATCGATCCTGCAATCGCCCAATAATTGGATACACGACAATAGACGCGACACTCGATACGATGCCCATGTACGCCAATTGTGCAAATGTCATATGCAACGTTTCAATGCCATATGCCGTAAAAAACGGGCTTGCGACACCCACCACAAATGCCCACGACATCGCATACAAAATCAAACGCCGATATGCGGCGTCTTGGAGTGGAGCGACAAACATGGTGCGTATGTTGAGGTCACCACGACGCTCGAGTGGGGGTTCAGCCTGGAAACAAACCATTACGACACCCACCATTGCAGTCACCACTGCAATCGCCAAGGTAATTGCATAGGCATATGCTTCAGAAACATTTGTTTTGTAGTAGTCGAGGGTATATCCAGATGCCAGGCCTGCCAGCATGGTAGCAACGCTGGCGACCGTGTTGCGGATACCGAAGTAGCGGCCACGGCGTTCGGCAGGCACTAAATCGGTCATCCAACTCTTCCAGCTGTTGACATTGACCCCATTAAACGCCGCCGACAAGAACTGTAATGCGACGAAAAGCACGATGATTACCGTTGGTGAAAAGGGCAGAAATGGTAATAGAGCAATCGGCGCCCACATCAATCGGCTCGCACCTTCGCTAATGACGGCCAACAACCTCCGATTGGCGAAACGTTCTTCGAGATACGCACCCAGCAACTGAAAGAGCTGCGTCACAAACGGGAATGCCCCGATTACACCCAATACAAACGGGCTTGCTCCTAGATACAACGCCATCCCTGTCACCAGCCCATTGGAAGTAATGCTGACAAAGACACTTGCCATGGCACCTTCATAAATAGAAAGCCGTAGGGCCTTTTCACGTGTTGCCGGTGTCAGTTCCTTGGGTTGGAAAAGCATAGAAATCCCGTTCGTTGTAAGCGTATGCTCCATCATACCAAAAATACCCCCGGAGCAATCAATGATTGCCACGGGAGTATATGCAGGACGAACGATGGACTTTATTTGCTGGCGTGCAATTTGACAAAGAGTTCGCGCTCTTCATCACTCAGCTGCGTTGGCAATACCACATCGAGTTGCAAATAGAGGTCACCACGTTGTGTGGGATTGGATTTTATGGGCATGCCTTGATTGGAAATACGGTGTACTGTGCCGTTCTGAGAAAGCGGTGGCACTTTCAGCGTTAATGACTTCCCGCCCATCACGGGGATGCGGATTTCGCCACCGAGTATCATGTCATACAGGTCGACAGGAACCTTGGCGTGCAGGTCGTGATTACGCCGTTCGAAGCGTGTGTGTGGTGCCATGTTGACCACGATAATTAAATCGCCACGCCGGCCACCACCCAATCCAGGAGCGCCTTCACCAGGAATGCGTATTTTGCCGTGGTGTTCGATACCGGGAGGAATCTTGACGGTAACGGTGCGCGGTTGACCTGCTGATGTATGAAACTGAAAGCGGCGTTCTGTCCCTGCAAATGCTTCCTCGAGCGTAATTTCAACTTTTTGCTCGACATCTTGGCCAGATGCTTGGCGCTGACGTCCGTCCATCCCACCAAACAACGACTCAAAAAAATCAGAAAAGTCACCATTCCCCATACCACCAGGCACGTTTTGCCCGGCAAACGGATTGCCACCGTAGGCCCCAGCACCTGCTGGGCCAGCACCAACAGAACCCATGCGATCGTATTGTGCGCGCTTTGTTTTGTCAGAGAGAACGGTGTGCGCCTCATTTATTTCTTTGAACCGTGCTTCCGCCTGCGGATTGTTTGGATTCACATCGGGGTGGTACTTGCGTGCCAATGCCCGATACGCTTTGCGTATCTCTTCCTCACTGGCATCACGAGGCACTCCGAGAATATCATAATAATTACGCTGTGACATATTCCCTCCGCCAACTCGTTCTTTGTTGCATCACGAGTTGTGCTACTATCATAAGCCTAGTGACTGAAAACGCCAGCGTCAAGTGAACTTCTATTAGATTTATACAAAAATTAGTGTAACCAGGTCAAATTGCCACACTGACCTATACACCACAACCGCACATCACGATGCCCTGCAAGGCCAGTAGGAAGCGGTAAAGATACCGCATCACGCGGCGGAGGTGTTTCGTTCGGCAATAACAGCAACAGCGTCAGTGGGTGTGGAGTGTTTGGCTGATCTACTTCATAGCGATAAACGTCCATCCCCCTGAGCAAATACACACCAACATCACCATCGCGCCATTCCGCAGGAAGTCCCCATGTTGCACCATGTGCTTGAGCCTGTACATATTGCTGCTGTACTACACGCACTACCTGGGTGATTTGTCCATCAAACTCTGCATACGCACGCTCATCACGTTGCCATTGATTATACGTATACCCACTCCACAATCCCGTAAGCAGAAGCGCAACAACCAGTGCACGCACCTGCCACTCTGCGGGTATGCGTGCCACGATAATGGACATACCATATGCGACGATCATTGCCACGGGCACAATTGCCTCAACGGTGCGTAGCGCGTGTGGGGCATCGACGCTCAGCACACCTGGTGCAATTGCCACCAGTCCGTACCAGCCAACCCACACCATCCAGAGTGGCCGCTGCCGCCACAGATGCACGCACGCCACAATAAATGCAGTCGCTTCGACAAGTGAAAGTTGCGGCGTACCCAGATAAAAATGGCGCGCATTACCATCACCCTGGATGAATAATGCACCGAGATATGCGATCACGTTGTGCATCAGTGCCACAGCCAACGGGATGCCTTGATTTGCCGCAAAACTGCTCAGTGATGTCGAGTCGATACGTTTCATATAATTGTACGACTCTGTCAGCGCATACCACACAATCGGCAACGCCACAATCCCACTTGCAATAAGCCATATGCATAGGACCCCGATGCGCGACGACCATCGCCACCGCATCTGATACCACATGACGATAACCATGCCCAACACCACAAGAGGCATCAAGCGCGTCGCATGATACCCGAGTGTCATCGCACCAGTCGCCATGCCTGCACCGAGTGCGAGTAGCCATGACTGCCACTTTTGTGGTGCCTCCAGGGCTCGCCAGAGTGCACCAACAGCAATGAGCGTCAACAATGGACCTGCCGAAGCAGGAAAGCCGATGCGACTCATGCTGATGTGCCATAACAACGTGCTGAGCACAAGCGACATGAGCAATGCGACCATCTGTCCACACCAACGATAGAGCGCCCAATATGCCACAGGAATGGTGATACATCCTAGTAGTGCCGCCATGATACGAATCGAAAATGCTGACGGACCAAACAACGAAATTGGCAACGCAGAAAGATAGAAATATCCTGCAGGTAAGTTTGCAAATGGGCTATACACCATGTATTGCCCATCGATGATGAGTTGTGCCAATCCACCATGCCGGGCCTCATCACGGAACATGCCTTGTGGGAGCACATCCAACAATGGTACACGCAAGAGCACTGCCACAACAATTGCACCGAGAGACAACAGCCATTGCGATCGACGTTGCCATGCATGTGTGGTATCTGGAAATTGCGGCACATACCCGTACCAGACCCCGAGGAGCAGACATGCGCCAAGCCAACTCATCCCGCTGCGCAATAACCAGACCGCACATAACAACAATACCAATGCTGGTAGCTGCGTGAGCCTTGGCGAACGCAAGGGAGCAATCACCCATACCAGACTGCCAAAGCATAGCCAGCCAACCAATGGCCAATACTGCGGCATATACATGCTCCACGCCAGCGGAATCGTGAGTTGCACAATCCACAGCATGACAACAATCAACGCAACGACCCACCAGTGGCGCGGATAGCGCACTCCCAACACCACCATACTCGCCATGAGTGCACTGAGATAAAGCCACGCTACACCCACAGCTGGTGCATGTGTCGTCGGTACAATGCGCACTGTATCAACCGCCAGTCCCAGCATGCGTTTATCAGTCGGTATAGTGCCAGTTATCTCGTAGTGGGCAGTGACATAGTTTTCATGCCAGTCTGCATACGGCACAAGAAGATGGATGGTGCGCCAACCTGGTGTTAGTGAGGCGTGGAGTAGTTGACGCGACCCTTGTGTGACAAGGATGTGCGTAGGAATATTGACAGGTCGCCCCGTATGTGCGGTGAGTTCCACAATGACAGGTGCCAACGCCCCACCAACAACGCGGATATCGCCGGTATTTGGCAACCAACGGAATGCACGACTTGTGAGATCATCGTTTTCGTATTCGATTACCCCACTGAATGGAAGTATGCGAAAAAAACCTTGATGCGCGGCTTGATACTGGACTGCTTGTGGAGTGCGATACTGTAACACGCACCAGTTTCCCAAAAGGATGAGCACAACCAAGCCAAGCCATATCATGAGGTGATTGCGTTGTGTGGCTGTACTGTTCATAGTGAATCTATTATACAATAGCAACTATTACCGGAGGCAAAGTGGAGACGTTGTTATGTCTAGCAAATTGCGTATTTTGATCATTGGTGCCCACCCCGATGACTGTGAATTTACAGCCGCAGGGACCGCTGCACTTTGGGCGAAACGCGGTGATGCGGTCTGTTTTGTGTCGGTGAGCAACGGCGATGCGGGTCACCACGAAATGGGCGGCGGGCGATTGGCACAGCGGCGCTACCAAGAATCGCTCGCTGCTGCAGCAGTCATCGGCATCGATTATGTCATCATGGACAACCACGACGGTGCCATCATGCCGACCATCGAACTTCGCCATCAACTCATCGACTTGATTCGTAGCTACAAACCAGACCTGATTCTCTCACCACGTCCCAATGACTATCACCCCGATCATCGCTACACGGCACAACTCATCCAAGATGCTGCCTACATGGTGACAGTCCCAAACGTACGTGCAGGAGTGGCAAATTTGATGTACAACCCGGTAATCGCATATGTCAGTGACCACTTCAAAAAGCCGACTCCATTTGCACCAGATGTCGTAGTCGACATTGATAGCACGGTTGATGCCAAGGTTGCCATGCTTGATTGCCATGTGTCACAGATGTATGAGTGGTTGCCATGGAATGGTGGCTATCTGGCAGAAGTACCACCCGATGCAACGGCTCGTCACACCTGGCTGAGGCAGCGCCTTGAAGACCGCCTAAAACGCGATGCCCACCTCTATCGTGATCTCCTGATACGCGGGTACGGCGCACACGGTGCACAAGTCACCTATGCCGAAGCGTTCGAAGGGTGCGAGTATGGTGCACCACTTGATGCTGCTGCCATCAAACGCTTGTTTCCGTTCGTACGGTCATAATTGCGCTTATTTCCACTCGCCACGAAACTGCGCCGTGTTGCTCGCCATTTGCTGGGCGATGCGCATGGCGCCTTCAGCCGGATCATGCACCAGGTAAAACGTTGCATCGATTCCACTTGCGACGAGTGATCGCGCAAGTGCCTGTTGGAGTGGGACACCGCGCACAATCATACTCCCTGCCAACGCCACAGGGACTGGGCGGGGCAACGCGAGTTGATGATACACTGCGACAACGGCTTTCGCCAATGCGTCACCTGCAGTTTGTACGATCTGTGTGGCCACAGCATCACCCGATTCCGCAACTTGAATCACCAGTGGTCCCAAATCACCCAACACGACGCGCGGGTCTTCGAGACCATACAAATAGGTAATGAAATCTTCGGGCAAATCGAGTTGCCAGTGTTGTAGCAAGGTGGGAAGCAGCTTGGTACTTTCGCCACGTCCATCTGCGGCATGTGCAGCGGCCCGGAGTGCCATGATCGCTAAATCATGACCACTGCCTTCATCTCCAAAGAGATAGCCCCACCCACCCGCACGACGCATTTGGCCTGTTTCGTCACGACCAACTGCAATAGAACCGGTACCACAAATTACGCCAATTCCGACACCATGTGGTGTGCCAGCGGCGATTACGAGCCAACCATCATTGGCGATCATGAAGCGTTCACCAATACTGCGTTGCTTGATCCACTTGGCAATCATGGCTTCGTCTTCGGGGCGACTTACCCCCGCCAGACCAGCACACACTGCAGCCGCACGGCGACGGGGAATACCGGCATCCACAAAGGCGCGTCCGATGGCGCTGTCGAGTTCTGCAAGTGCGACGGTATTTTCGTGGGCATGAAAGTTACTGCCACGACTACGCCCGCGACCGAGAATTTCCCCAGTATGTGCATTTGCAAGCAACGCCACAGTCTTGCTTGCACCACCGTCAATGCCGAGAATTAACGGCAAATCTATACTCATGTGCTCCAACACGCACACTCCATGTTCATTTGGGCGCAGGCAACTCAGTGCGTCTCACTACGCATTCGGGTCAGTCTTAGGATCGTACGGAATGATGTTGTCCCACTCGTCAGCACGTGAACGCGCCACGACCGCCACAACTTCCTCGGTATCGCTGAGATTATAGACTTCGTGCGGGATACCTGGCTCGATGAAAATAAAATCTCCAGCCTGATTATCGATGATTTGCTTGAGGCCAGGACCAAATGCATGGCGTACTTTACCCTGCAAGATGTACAACATGACTTCGAAATCCACATGAATATGCGCAAACGCAATTGCACCCGGAGGAACACGCGCCACATTCATGGAAAGCTCTTTGGCGTTCGTGTTGCGTGAGGACATGCCGAGCTTGTAGCGGATGCCGTTCCACCCACGCTCTGTACCACCGCCACGAATGACTTGAATGCCAGCATTGCCTTCGACTTCCAGCATTTGTTCTGCAGACACATCAGAACCTTGCATGCGGTTTGTCATGGGTATCCCTTTCTTTCATCACACAGTATGACTAGTATACTCAATTTATACGATAATGTGTAGTAATATCACATCAAGCCATAATGCACATCGATATCCCGTTGATACGCATCGACAGTACTATCAAGTACGTCAGCCACGTCTACTGTCCGGCCACATGTAGCAGACTCGAGCATCGCAAACGCTGCCGCCAAATCGCGCAGACCTTCGAGTCCACTTGTTTCGGGGTCTTTGCCGTGTTCGATGGCAGTGAGCCAGTCGTACTGCGATATCGCCGCTGGATCAGTGAGTCCATGCGGGAAGAAAGACTGCCGCTCTGCCGGCGTCATATCGCGTTGAAAACGTGCCAACAACGATTCGCGCGTCCCATCAGCATACACGAGTTCGTCGCCTCGAATAGCAGCACGATCACCCACAAACGCCGGAGCACCATTGATGGTGACCGCATCAGCAAGCCCTGCCCACGACCACCACAGTTGCCCCATCGCATTGTTTTGGAAGCGCAATGTGGCCATATACGTGTCATCGACATCTGCATTGACAGACATGACGCTACCATCACTGTTGGTGTGTGTTCGGGTCGGCACAAACGTTTCGACCATGGCGGTAACGCTACGCACTTCCCCCATCACATAGCGCATCCAGTCCATCTGGTGCACGCCAATGTCGATGCTCCCCCCACCACCAGCACGCAGTTTTTGGTGGCGCCAGGGTGTTTCTGCGACGATGTGACGTGGCGACCACAGACCGCCAAGCAATCCCATCACCGCAAACTGTGGTGTGCCGATGATGCCATGTGCAACCGCCCAATGTTGGGCACGCACAAGTTCCATCTGACGCACGTTTTCAAATACGCCCAATGTGACACCCTGTTGTTTGGCCAAATCGACCAACATGCGCCCAGCACGCACACTTATCGCCAATGGTTTTTGTGCGAGCACGTGTTTACCGGCTTGTAATGCCACACGCCCCACATCGTGATGTACTGCCAATGTGGTGAAGTCGTTGACAGCATCCACGAGTCCACTAGCAATCATGTCGTGATAATCGGTGAATACCTGGACATCGACATCATCGTGGATATCGCTGATATACGTGTGTGGTGCAGCAAGCGGGTCACCACTTGCCGGGTCGACGACGGGTGGACGGGGGGTGGGACCTTGACCACGAGTGCGGAACATATGCGCATCAGCGGGGTTGCGTGCACAGAGTGCGGTAATGCGAAAGTTGTCCATGCCGAGTTCGCGTAGGCGCAAGTACCCTTGGAGGTGGGCATTGAGGATGCGTCCACAACCGACAATCCCAATGCGAATCATGCCACACCTCCATCGTACAAGGCGGCAGGAGGCAACGGCAACGAGACCACGTGCCCAGTATTCGCCGAAATGATGCCCGCAGTCAGGACTTCTTGGGCCATTAGTGCCGTCTCCGCATTACACAATTCGATCAGTGGCACTTCACCGCGGATGACCGCAGCAAAGTGCGCCACAGGCTCTTGCATGTTGGCAGGCAAGGCGGGGACACGCACTATCGTACCGCGATCATTATCGGCATCTGCGAAGTAGAGTTTGCCGTTGCTGGCCATCAGCGTACCTTTATCGCCATAAAACGTCGGCTCATAGCTCGTCATATGCCCGATTTGTGTCCATGATGCAGTAGCCGTCGAAATAGCAGTCGCGTGTTGCATCACCAGCACGGCGTTATCTTCGGCAGGTAAATCGTGTTTGCGCAAGCGACCCGCCATCGTGCTCACTTTGGCAGGTAACCCGAGGAACATGCAGGTCAGTGCAGCGCCATAGCAGCAGTAGTCCATGATGACACCTGCTCCGTTGCGATACGGGTCATAGAGCCATTCAACAAATTGTGGATCGCAGCCGTTTTCGCGCGGGCCGGCATGGGCGGCCCGATAATTGACTTGGAAAAGATTGCCAATTTTGCCACGTTTCACCAATGCAATGGCATGTTGTACGCTCGGCCACCACGCCACTGGCCAATTGACCATCAACACGACACCTGCTTGCTTGGCTGCACCATAGAGTGCAAGTGCCCCAGGATAATCTGCAGCTAGCGGTTTTTCAACAAAAATATGCAAACCGCGTTTCGCAGCGGCGATGCCGTATGCAGGGCCACTTCGGTTATCACCAAATATCGCAACAGCATCAAGTGATGACTTCGCCAGCATTTCATACGGGTCAGCATACGTGGTAGCAACACCGTGGGCGGTAGCTTTATCACGCAAAGACGCATCAGCATCGGCTGCTGCCACAATGGTGACACTTTGATTATGTACAGCGTGTTGAATGAATGACCAAACATGGTCATGGCAAAGTCCCATGATGCCGATACGGAGTACGGTAGCCATGATTGCGCTCCTTTGTACAATCAATTTGCAACTGCATCTATTATAACTGAGTCGTTTCTCATGACGCATGCCGATGTGCATTAGGCAAACGTGACGCTACCGCCACTGCCACGGTAATCATGATGATCCCAGAAATGGTGAACGAGAGTGCGTACGAACTGCGGGCAATGACGAATCCACTTACTGCCGACCCAATCACCCCACCAAGTCCGGCAATCGTGTGATACATGCCAGCCAAACGCCCACGTCGTTGCCGTAATCCTAACTCTGTGGCAACCAGCAACGCAGGTGTTTCGTAACTCGAATACGAGAACGAGCGAATCATTTGCAGTGGGACAATTCCCCAGGATGGTGCAAGTACCTGATACAGAATATAGATGCACCCTTGGCCAATGAGACCAGCCATCAACAACGGGCGCCGCCCCCAGCGATCGGCCAGATACCCTGCAAGCATCAGTCCTGGGACTTCGCCCGCAGCAGCAAGTGCCCACAGTGCACTGATTGTGCGTTGTGGATAGCCGATACTGTGCATGTATCCCGGCCACAGCCATGCCACACTACCCATGCCGTAGAACCAGGTAAACACGACGGCAAAAAAGAGCACTGCCACAGCCAGCGGTGTCTTGGATTCGGTGTCTGATCCAGATTCATCAGGAGGTGCAGCGATCGTGGAATGTACGCGTTCAGTAATTCCAAACGACGCCACACACCCCAGCAATAACATGACACCGCCAATACAGATGGGCAACCACGAACCATACGCATCAGCAATGAATCCACCCGTCACTGCGGTCAGCGCAAATGCCAGCGATCCCGTGGTACGCACAAAACCAAGCAACCGACCACGTGATGCAGAATCCTCAATCAGGTCACCGATTAATGCCAACCCACCTGCATTGAATCCAGCAACGGCCACACCAAAGACAAGTTGGGCCACAATGACAATCCAGACTGCATGCGCAAAGGCCACACTTATCATGCTGGTACCAGCCATCGCCAATGCCATAAAAATAACTGGGCGCCGTTGCCCGAGTCGGTCACTGCGTAACCCCCATAAATATGGTGCAGCCAACGAGCCGAACTGCTGTACTGCGAATATGATACCGATAATCGTTGGGTCGGCGTTCAGCGTTGCATAGTGATTGGCCATCAGCGGAACCGTGAGGCCATTGGCCGCAAACAAACCGGCTTGACTCAAAATCAAAAATAGAAACGAACGACGATGCGTTGACGGCACACGAAACATGCGAAACCTTTCGGAAATGAGTGATGCAATATCCTATCACAGTTTATCCGGTTGCCAAAAACACAATCGGATATCAACATGCAGGTATGCACGCATCGGTACACATTCATCACACAACAGCTCATATTGCAATGGTGCATCAGGCGATGTGATGCGCCCTTGGGCAGCAACGACGCGCCACCACGGCAATGACAAATCGTGCGCATGAGCCAGCGCCCAGCCCACACCACGTGCACCACGCGGCACACGAATCACCTGCGCAATGGTGCCGTAGGTGGTGACGCGCCCTGCAGGAATTTGTGCAACCAGGTGATAGACAGCCTGATACGGACTCAATGCATCCAATCCATTCCTCCATGGTACAATTCACTACGGTTGGTTTTTATGTGAGAACAACAGATGGGTTCATCGTCCAACAAGCTACCTCGGCGCCGGCGCGGTGCGAATGACAAGGGTGCGATTCCCGTTTCACTACGGCGCCGCAAAAAAACAGTCCGTCCTTCAATCCTGCCACGGCTCTTGGTGGGATGTCTGTCCTCTATTGTACTGATAATCGTGGTAGGAATCACCATTGCATTTGGCGTATATACATCACTCACTGCGGAATTAATTCCACGTCTCGAAAGCATCAAAAATCGTACCAGCTTCGAAACAAGCCGGCTCTACGATCGCAATGGGAAAGTGCTGTACGAGTTTTTTGGGACTGGGCGGCGCACCAAGGTCACGCTACCCAATATTTCCAAATATCTGATTGCAGGAACTGTTTCCATCGAAGATAAAACGTTTTTTACGAATCCCGGCGTCGACTGGGTTGGTATTGCACGTGCTGCAGTCAGAAGCGTAACCGCTGGGACCGTTGTTGGTGGTGGATCAACCATTTCTCAACAGGTCATTAAACAGGTCGTGTTGACTGAACAAGAGCGCGCATTCGACCTTGAAAGTCGCTTGCGTCGAAAAGTACTCGAACTCGTGTTGGCACAAGAATTATCGCGTCAGTACTCTAAATCCCAGATTCTTGAGCTGTATCTGAACGAAATTTATTACGGTAATTTAGCCTATGGCATTGAAGCCGCGGCCAATACGTACTTCAAAACAACGGCGGCGAATCTTGATTTAGCGCAGTCTGCGCTCCTTGCAGGCATGCCACAGCTTCCGTCTGTGTATGACCCCTATCTCTATACCAAAGACAATGTGATTCCAGGACTCACATTAAAAGATGACTGGCTCAGTACAAATTACAAACTCGGGGATGATGTATCTCCGACCAAATGGCGCCAAATCGCCGTACTGCGCCAGATGGTAGAAAACGATGATGTCAGCGAAGCAGCAGCCAAAGCAGCTGCAGCCGAAGATCTAATCTTTGCAGGGCAAGAAGTCCCAATCAACGCACCACATTTCGTCTTTTATGTGCGCAATCTCCTTGAAAAGGAATATGGACCGCAGTTTGCCACGCTCGGCTACTCAATCTATACGTCAATCGATTTGGAGCTACAACAAAAAGCGCAACAATTCGCATCAGAACGTATCGCTTCGCTCGAAGAGCGCAACATCCACAACGCAGCAGTGGTGGTGATGCAACCCAACACGGGACAAATTCTCAGCATGGTGGGGAGCGTCAACTACAATAAAACGGTCGCAACTACGAGCGAAAATTTCGAAGGCAACGTCCTTGACGGACAAGTCAATGTGGCAACCAATCTACGCCAGCCTGGTTCGGCACTCAAGCCGTTTACGTACATTTCTGCCATGGAACAAGGCATGACTCCTGCAACCATTTTGTGGGATGTCAAAACAACATTTCCGTTGGTTGGTGAAGAACGATACAATCCGACCAATTACAACGGCAAGTGGAACGGACCACTACGCATGCGCCAAGCCGTAGCCAATTCACTCAACATGCCAGCCATCATGGCTCTCAAATATGCCGGTATTTCAAATACGATTAACTTGCTCCAACGTGCTGGGATTACATCGCTCAAGCGCGGCGAAGGTTTTTATGGACTTGCACTTACCTTGGGTGGCGGCGAGGTAACGCCACTCGATTTGACAACTGCATACAATACGCTGGCAAGCAACGGTCGTTACTTCCCACCGATTGCGATCCTCAAAGTTGTCGACAACAATGGCAGAATCATCGCACAGTACAAAAAACCAGACGTACAGCCGGTCATTAATCCCGAACTTGTGGCCATTATGCAGGATATGATGAGCGATGACAAAGCACGCGAAGGTGTATGGGGTACCGATTCAAAACTCAAACTTTCACGGACTGCCGCAGTCAAAACAGGTACGTCCAACGACTGGCGGGATGCGTGGGCACTCGGCTATACTCCGTATGTGACTGTGGGTGTATGGACAGGGAATAACAACAACGAACCAACACAACGTGTCGAAAGCCTCACGGGAGGCGGCATCATATGGCGCAATATTATGGAGTATATCTTTGCCGATGAACGCCTAAACACGCTGTTGGCCCAACCGTTTGATGGCCAAATGCCGATGGAATTCAGCCGCCCCAAAGGCGTACGTGAACTACCCATTTGCCCACTCCCAGGGGCATTCAATAATCGCACCACGGAGTTGTTTACGCGCACCATGAGTCCATCCCCACTTGCACCACCACCAGGAATGGGGAACGATGCCGCTTCGCTACCCGAACTAGCGCTGACAGATGATCCATGTGCTGGACTTCTCCAGCCTCTCACAGTCATCAAACTCACCGATACATTACCAGCGTCGGGTGTCATCACTGATTCTGTGGTGCTGAGTCAAACATTTTGTCTTCCAAGTGAAACAACATTTGTTCCACCTGAACGAAAACTCAGCGGGTTCGCTTGGATTCTCCCAACCCCCGAACCAGAGATCAACGCGCTGTACCAATGGGAAGTAGCCAAAAACATTGCGGAATTCCCCATCACGTTCATCCCGGCCGATGCCAAGAGTATTGCGGTTTGCACACCTGAAATGCTTTCTCAGTTCGGCCCACCAGTCGAAGGTGCAGTACGCATGCCCGAGATTCGTGGTCTTGATGCACAAGTTGCCTTGGATACGTTAGTAGCACTCGGCATCCCATCAACACAAATTTATGTCGACCTACAGACTCGTGATCGCATTCCCGATGCGTTTGACCAGTATCAACCGAATCAAGTCATCGGGAGCATCCCAGCACCAGGGGATTGGATTTTGCCAGGCACGTCGGTCACCATTGGGGCACGTGCTCCTTAGTCACCAACGGCCTCACGAATTGCGCCGATAAGTTCCTGAATGTCATGCGGTGACATACCAATCATGGTGGCAGCCGAACGCAGCGTTTGCCACCATGGTGTGTGTTCGTCCACATGCACACCAAATGATGCGAGTATTCCTAGCATCTGAGGGTATCGCGCGACGAGTGCCACTATGCTTGTTTGTGCATCAACGACCAGTGCATCAATTGCCGGTTGTGGCAACGACTGATGGGTAGAATGAAGTAGCGCCATCGCATTGCCACCAAACCATGCATCGCGGATAGTAGGATTAGGCAATGCCTGCCAGAGTTGATTTGCAAATGGTGCAATAGCAGCGGGTTGGCGTAGATTCAGCCGCAAGGGAAAGTCACTGCCAAAAATGATCTTGTGGGGCGCAGTCAAGAGTGCCATTTGCACCATCGTCTCTGTATCGGGGAAAAGGAGCGGACTCGCAGCCGTATCGTAGTAGACGTTCTTGAGCACGGCGCGCACTGCAGGCATCGTTTCATACCAGAGCAATCCGCCCCCCCAATGGGCCAAAATCAGGCGCAATTCAGGATACCGGGCGGCGATTTCATAAAATACAGGCAACCCAACTGGACTTTTCCCCGGATAGTCACGACCTACTGGTTCATTTACGTGGAACAGCATGGGAATGGCATGCAACGCACAGTATTCAAGTACGCGTTGCACTGCGCGATCACGAATCGAGAACTGCTGACCAGCTGGATTTAGTTCACCGACGCCCCACATTCCCGCATCCATACAACGAGCGATTTCATCACATGCAGCAGGATGGCGTGGTTGAATCATTGCAAATGCACGGAACCGATCTGGTGCAGCGGCACAGACCGTTTGGATGTGGTGATTTCGTGCGACACAATTCTCATGATGCAACAGATACTCACCTTGAAACACCGCAATGTCAATATCAGCATCATCCAGTGCCTGTAACACCTGCTCTGTATTGGCATACCCTTGCACACGAGAATCGTGGTGTAACCAGTCTTGGACATGTTCATTGCTATAGCATGGCGCTTGTGCAAAAAAATGCTGATGAAAATCAATTCGCATGGCGCGGTGGAACCTCATTGTAGTGCGCAGAAATACGCGCATATACATGATCCCATGTATCATGTGCAAGGACATCATCGTGTCCACATTGCGCAAGACGCTTGGCCAATGCACCATCATCGAGGAATCGTACCACAGCACCTGCCAGCGCACACTCATCCGCAAATGGCACGAGTAATCCATTGTGATTATCTCGTACTACATCAGGAATGCCCCCAGCATCTGCACCAATCACCGGCAACATATTACACCATGCCTCGAGAAAGACAATACCAAATGAATCGGTACGGGATGGCAAAACAAATACGGTTGCCGCAGCATATGCATCGCGACGCTCGTCGTCGCTGGCATATGCTAACACACGAATGTGTGCAAGATCAGATGTTGGCAACCCACTGAGATAGTCAGTAAAATGCGCAAGCGGCGCACCGATGAGCACAAGTGTGATATCACGACCTTGAGCCCATAGGATACGCATCGCTTCCACCGTGGTGATGGTTCCTTTGTCACGTGCCATGGCGCCAACTTGGATACAGATGGGCCCAGCAATGGCATGACGCCGACGAAACGCTACGGCATCACCGCCGACAACGTCATGAGGAGTCACACCTGCACCGATTACATGCATCGGGGTAGTCACACCGCGGTTTTGTAAAAAAACTGCTTCGCGCTGCGTCATGGTAAACACAGCCACACTGCGTTGCAGAATATCGAGCTGCTGCGGCATACTGTAATAGCGCACGAAGGCTGGATCGTGTATTTCACCCAAATGCACAAATGGAGTCGTCAACACGGGAATGTGTGCGCGTTGCGCTACTTGCAGTACGGGGTGAATCAAACCATCAAGTGTCACATTCGTGACATGAATCACATCAATTTCATCGGCATGGTGCGTCAGCCACGCCACCAATTCAGGTGCAGTAGGCGAAAGAGACGCAAGCCAACGCAGGAATCGAACAGGGAAAGGGAGTCGACCACATTCACAGAGCAGACGACGTAGTATTGGGTAAAAAAGCGGCCAATCGATCAATCGTTGCACAGGAAACCGCACTATTTGGCAACCTTCGTGTATTTCGCTTCCTGCAGGCAACATACGCCGGTCTGTACGCCACAGCGACTCGAGATCATGGGCTGTCGTCGTGAGCACAGTCACGCGATGTCCATCTCGCACCAGACGTTTACCGATTTCGATGAAATAGCGCACAGAACCGCTAGCGACCGGATGATAGAGTTGCACCACATGCACAATGTGCATGGCTACTTCCCCCAAGAAATTCCAGAGTCCACGTCGAACATTTGATCACGTGTCATCTGGACAGGGTCGCCATCCGGTTTCCCTTCAGTCAGCTTCTGTGCATACATTTCAAATCCCGACGCACCAGATGGCACTGCCAAGAATACCAACCATTCACCGTCAGGAGATACGGCAGGAGCACGTGCGCTGTTCAACGTGGTAATTGGCATAACTTGACCACTTGCGAGAGGCAACGCAAAGATATCCGTGCCCGTTGCGGTACGCTTGGCGAAAAAGAGCGTCTTGCCATCACTGCTCAGCGCGGGATCATACGATTGATCAGGCATCCCTTTGGGAATGGTCAAGCGCCCGCTACTTTTCTGATAGTACATGATGCGCGGAGCACCATTTTGACCCGCTGGCGAAAAGGCAAAGTAGACCCCATCACCATCGACATCAAAAATCGCATGACCGACATTCCCAGACCCATCGGCGTAGGCATCTTCGCGGGTGGCGCCTGATCGTGCTTCCATGAAGTACATAATCATCCGATATTCAGAGGCCGGGTCGCCTTCCGGCGGTCCGTATTGTGACGCATAGACAATCTTGTTGCCATCGGGAGAAAACGATGGATACATCGCCCATGTCGAGTCGTAGATACGCTCAAAGCTGTGCAGTGGGTGATTGGACGCATTATTCGTCAACTGAATCGCCTCACCACCACTTGCGGATGTCAGCATGATATCGCTGGCACTTTCGACACGACGCACAAACACGATGCGGGTACCATCCTGCGAAAACGCAGGTTGCCAGGCATTACCGCTCTGAGTAATCTGTTGCAAGTTGCCGTTTTGCCACATCCACAAGTCGCCAGCTTTGGCCAACAACAAGCGCCCGGGCAGATTCGGTGCTGCAATGACTGCGGGTGCGCGCGATGTGTCACTCACTTGTTGCACAGTCGTCGTCGTGCTTGGGGTCGCACACGCGCTAAGTAGCGCCAACACGCTGATAAAGATGAAAGTACAGAGCATACGTTTGCGTATCATGATGACTCCACAGTACTTTTGGAATTAAACAAGCGACCAAATGCGGATGCCGTAACTAACACCGAAAGCGCCTTGGGTTGCAGGGTGAGTTCGCATGGTGTCATCCCGATATAATCTCCATCGATTTGTACGGGTAGCGCACCACCAAGAATGCGGACATGGCGCACACGACGATAGATGATGCTCGGATCACTCCAGCCAAAGTATAACTTGAGATACAGCCCGATGAATTGCCATGGACCATGCACCATCGTATCACCGGAGATGAGACAGATATCAAGGAGTCCATCATCGATTGACGCCTTGGGAGTAAACGGAATAAAACTCGCATACCACGGAGTATTCCCTACGACCATCATCAGCGCTCGGACATTCAGCTGTTCATCATCGAGCTGAATCTCCACATCAACGCCACGAAACACCCATACAACGGTCAGAATGCGCCAAATATAGGCGAACACACCAAAGCGTTTTTTGTCGTGGGAATAGAGATGTTTGACTACATCCGCATCAAATCCAACACCAGTCATGAGCATGAAATGTCGTTTCTGGTCGAGTACACCAATATCCATGGCACCAACTTCACCGTCACAGATCTGTTGTGCGGCGACACGCGCATCCATGGAAAAACCTGCCTCGCGTGCCCATACATTGACCGTCCCAATGGGAAGTGGTGCAAGAATGACATTGCTACCCACCAATCCATTAGCCACCTCATTGACGGTGCCATCGCCACCAGCTGCGACGACCATGTCAAACCGTTGGATGACGGCTTGACGTGCCAACGCTTCTGCGTGACCGGGATGTGTGACCAACCAATGCTCGACATGCCATCCCTGAGCCTGCCAGATGGTCATCGCGTTGGTCAATACGAGTGCCAAACGATGGGCTTGGCCTGCATGCTTGTTCGCAATGATAACCACACGCGCATTCACAGGGATTTTCATGGTTCACTCGCCTCTGGAAGTGCATCGAACGGGAGCTGGGCACGCCACCACGCAAGGGCTTGTGTTGGTGTCCGCGGCACTGTCACTCCACAGTATGAAAGCATCGAATGCACGTACGTCAGTGGTAAACCAACCACATTGCTAATACTACCATGAACACGGGTCACAATGCGACCTACTGCACCTTGGATGCCGTATGCACCTGCTTTGTCCATTGGTTCACCACTCGCCACGTATGCATGAATGTCTGCCAGCGACATCGCAGACATGTGCACATCACTTGCGTGTATGGAAAGCATTGGATCGTGCTGTGGCAAAAATACCGCCAAGCCCGTATATACCGTATGCCATCGATTAACCAAACTTTGCAGCATGGCAACAGCATCTTCTGCATCACGCGGTTTATTCAGTACGGTGCCATCACGCACTACGATTGTATCAGCGGCCAAAACAATTGCCTGTTGCTGGTGGTAGGCCACTGCATCACCTTTGCGCCATGCCCGAATTGTTGGATGATCATGCATTGCCAGATTATGCATATCAAATTGCGTCATAAATGCAGCAGGTGGCAGATGGAATGCTTCTTCGGCGTCACTCACTGCCACGGTAAAAGAGACGCCAAGTGCTCCGAGTAGCTCGCGGCGCCGAGGAGAACCTGATGCCAACACGACTGGTTGATTGTTGTCCATATAAATGTATGGTACTATCTGCGTAGTAGTTATTCAACTACATCGTCCGCCCTATTGTACCACCCAATCCCGCAACAATTTTGCATTGCCCATCGTCAATGCATATGTAGTCTAGGGACTATTGTACATTCCTAAGAAAGGTAGTTGACATGCAATCGCAACCACAAGTCATTTCACAACCACGCATCCAAAGCGCAATGCAGCAGGTGTATCTCTGGATGACGGCCGGTCTATTGGTCACCGGGGCAGTATCCAGCATGGTGATGGGGAATGAAAGCATTTTGGCATCCATTTCCAACCCACTGGTATTCTTTGGACTGATTATCGCTGAAGTTATCTTGGTCGTCGCATTGAGCGCTGCCATTTCCAAACTCACTCCAGCAGTTGCCACCGGCTTGTTTCTCTTCTATGCTGTGCTTAATGGCATCACCTTGACGCCCTTGGTACTTGCATATACTGCGAGCTCAGTGGCCACGGCATTCTTTACCACGGCAGGCTCATTCGCAGCACTCGCACTCTATGGCACCACTACCAAGCGCGATTTGTCGGGCATGGGCAAATTCTTGTTGATGGGATTGGTCGGGCTCCTACTCGCATCTATCGTCAATATGTTCATTGGTAGTGGCCCATTCAGCTTTATCATCTCGATCATCGGCGTACTGGTGTTTGCAGGATTGACCGTCTACAACACGCAACGCTTGACACAGATGGCGCAGCAGATGGTCACCGAAGCAGATATTGGTCGCTTTGCTATCTATGGTGCCTTGACTCTCTATCTCGACTTCATCAATTTGTTCGTCTACATCCTGCGCTTACTCGGCACACGCCGCGATTAATCGCACGTCGATGCATGACGGGTGGGTTGGCAATAGCCAACCCACCCGTTTTGTGTTCTTTACTGACACGAGACGGTTCTGTGGTTGTCGTTGTTCAATCGACAAATGTGTGCTACTATCTGCGCAGTTACTTTTTACACCGAATAGTTGATTATGCATTATTTTTGCATAATCAAGACGTATGTCACATCGACGTGCGCCCGGGCGCGGATTGCCACGCACAACAGAAAGGTCGAAGCATGCAATCACAACCAAACGCAAACGCAGTCGTACAACCACACATCGAAGATGCCATGCAACGTGTGTACTTGTGGATGACCGCAGGTCTGCTCGTCACTGCAGCATGCTCCAGTGTGGTGTTGAACATCCCCAGTATTTGGAGTGTCATCTTTACCCCGTATGTATTTCTCGGTATCTTGATTGCTGAGATTATCTTGGTGATTGCATTGAGTGCACTCGTCATGCGCGTAAGCACGTCGATTGCTATCGGTCTCTTTGTCTTTTATGCTGCGCTCAATGGTATTACTATTACGCCACTTGCGTTCGCGTTTACAACAGGTTCGATCGCAGTTGCATTTTTCACAACGGCCGGGGCATTTGCGGCATTGGCGTTGTACGGGATGACGACCAAACGCAATCTCTCTGGTGTGGGGAAATTCATGATGATGATCCTGTTTGGCATTTGTATTGCCACCGTCGTCAACATGTTCCTCAAAAACTCGATGGTTGATTATGTCATGTCGTACGTGAGTGTATTTGTCTTTGCGGGACTGACTGCATATGATACGCAACGATTGAGTCAGATGGCAGAACAGATGCATGGAGAAGATCAACTCAATAAATTCGCCATTTATGGGGCGTTGACGTTGTATCTCGACTTCCTCAATCTGTTTGTCAACCTGGTGCGCATCTTGGGCAAACGACGCGATTAGTCACGCCTCAAGGATGCATAGTTATACCAACAATCGTTGTAATGTGGTAATCAACAATGGCTGTTCGACCGCACGGATGCGGGCATGCAGTGATGTTTCATCATCAGCGGGGTAGATGGGCACCTCGGCAGTAGCGATGACTGGCCCACGATCGACTTCTGGGACAACGGTGTGAATGGTACATCCGGTCACAGGTAGCCGTAGTGCGAGCGCATCACGCACGACATGTGCACCACGCAGCGCAGGAATCACTAGTCCACCACGCGTAGTCACGCTGTCACCCCCGTCTGCTGGCAGTAGCGATGGATGCTGATTGATGACGGGCATGCTGAATTTCGCGAGCGTTTCGGCACGCAGAATCCGCATAAATCCCGACAACAACAACATATCGGGTTGCACCGCCACTACCATTTGCCACATGACGTGTTCCCACGCCAATCGTTGTGCAGACGTGGCTTTGGCAGGATATGGGAGTGCACACACCGGAAGACGATGTGTGATAGCACGCTGGACGGCACCACAATCAGGGCGATCACTGATGACCAGTGCGATGCGTGCGTGCAACGCGCCGGTTGCAATGGCATCGATGACAGCTTGCAGGTTAGAGCCACCGCCAGAAACTGCGATAGCAAGTGCTGGTGATGTCATGGCAGTTCCGATTGTCCGATATCGAGGCGATAGTGCATCCCCGCAAAACGTATCGCATCTGCTGTTGCATAGGCAGTTTTGAGGGCTTCTATGTGAGTCGCCCCCACGCCCACTGCATTGAGCACACGGCCACCAGCCGTATAGAGTTGACCATCGCGACTGCGGGTACCCGCGTGCAACACATAGCCGTGGTGCGGTAGGTTGTCGGTATCTATGAAAATCTGATCATCGCTGCGCGGGGCTGCTGGATAGCCGTAACTACTCAATACCACACATGCGGCACTCCCTGCGCGCCACGCGAGTTGATCAGCGTGTAATTGACCCGTCGCTGTGGCATACAGCGCCTGCAGAATATCGCCGTCACACATGGGCAAAATGACCTGTGTTTCTGGGTCGCCAAAGCGCGCATTGAATTCGATGACTTTGGGACCGTATTCGGTGAGCATGAGACCCGCATACAGTGCCCCTACAAAGGGCATTTGATGGCGCATCAAGAAATCGACGACGGGTTGCATGACGAGGTCACAAAGCTGACGTGCGACGCCAATGTCTATGGCATGCAATGGAGCAATCGCCCCCATGCCACCCGTATTGGCACCTTCGTCGCCATCAAAAATCCGTTTATGGTCGCGCGCTGACGGCAACGGGAGTATGGTTTGGCCATCGGTGAGTGCAATGAGCGATACTTCAGGCCCATACAGGCGCTCCTCGAGCAAGATGCGACTTCCGGCAGGCATTGTTGCGAGCTGAGCAATTGCATCGAGCGTGTCCGTCATACTTTCGCCGACGATGACGCCTTTACCGGCAGCCAATCCATCCGCCTTGACAACCCACCCTTGACCTGATTGACGTACAAATGCACTGGCATCATCTGCGGCATCGAATACTCGGAACGCAGCAGTAGGAACACCAACACGTTGCATGATTTGCTTGGCAAATCCCTTGCTACTTTCCAAGCGAGCCGCCATCTGCGACGCCCCAAATACAGGCACACCTGTCGCACGAATTTGATCGGACCAGCCTGCTGCAAGTGGTGCCTCCGGTCCAATGACGACTAAATCGCAGGGGTGTTGCTGCAGCCACGCGAGGACTTCGGCAATCGTTGGAAGGGTAATCGTCTTCGCAATTTGGGCAATTCCAGGATTCCCGGGTGCCACAGTCAACGATGTAAGGTGCGGTGAAGCGACAATCGCCAACGCCAGGGCGTGTTCGCGACCACCACCTCCGAGCAAGAGTACACGCATGTACTTCTCCACTGTGATGTATCTGCATCTATTATACCTGATGCCATTTCGCTTCGAGTTCAATGGAAGTGGTATGTTACAATGGTGCGCAAAGGACGTGTGAACGAGGTTGCAATGACTCACCAAGACCACCCAATAGATGTCGCAGCAGTTGTCGATGCACTCCATGCGCGCATCGCACACCATGCGACGACTTCACAAGCACAAGTCGATACACAGGCAGAACTGTATGATGTTCATGATGCACTCCACGAAATGGAGCTCACTCGGGTCATTAGCGCGCATCTGCCTATTGTCAACACCACGCTGATTGGCCGTGTCATTGGGATAGTCCAAAAAGTAACACGACGGTTGCTACGGTGGTATATCAATCCAATCGTTGAGCAACAAAACATGTACAACGATGCGGTAATCCGCACTATTCGCGAGATAATTGCCGTCTACGAAACAGCTGCACAGACACATCCACCTGCCGTGACACCAGTAATCCCCCCAGTGGTCACCAGCGAGAATGCAACAGCCATCCAACAACAAATTGCACACTCCGAAGCACCTCTGTCACCGCATACGCTGGAGTTGTTGCGACTCGACAGCGAACGACAGCGCCACCACATCGTGCACGCACACTGGCCGCTACCAGTAAACACCCCCAGCGACCATGTCGCCAACGCCGTCCACAAACTACAACGCTTGGGGTTGCGTTGGTACATCAACCCGATCGTTGAACAGATGAACGCCTTTAATCGGGCCAGCAATCGCACCCTGCAGCTGCTCATCCACTATGTGACTGCCAAACGATTACCACTGAGACGCCATGATACATGAGACTATAACGTTTGTTTGTACATGGTATGGTCCAGATACGGCGGGTGGTGCCGAGCACGCAGCCCGTCAACTCGCTATTGCACTCTCGCAGCGTGGTCTACCCGTCGAGGTATGGAGTACGACGGCACGAGATTTGGTGGCACCGACAACTGCATATTATCCAGCTGGCGACAGTTGGGATGCAGGCATCAAGGTGACACGGTTTGCCGTCGAATCATTGCCAGATGATGCACAGCATCCACTTTATGTCAATCAATTTCCCATACTCAGCACGATTATTGCAACGTGTGCCCCGAGTGCACAAGAGTTACGCACCATTGCACGGTTGGCGTATAGCAGCGCACTCCTCCGAGCAATTGCGCAGACGACCACTGGGCGACGGTTCGTCTTTGTGCCGTACCCATTGCCGAGTAGTTTATTCGGGAGTATGCTGACCAATGGACGAGGCATTCTGTTGCCGTGCATGCACGATGAGCCGTATGCGTACCACACATTGACACGTTGGCAAATGCAGCATGCAGACCGCATCTTGGCCAACAGTGCGAGTGAGCGAGATTTTGTCATCAACCAATACAATATCGACCCGTCACGCGTAGCGTTGACACGGTTGGGGATAGAACTTGGCGTGACAGGGGATGGGGCGCGGTTTCGTGCGCAGTACGGTATCGACGGCCCAATGCTCTTTTTTGCGGGGCGGAGAGATGCCTCCAAAAACATGCCATTATTGTTGCTGTACATCCAGGAATACATTATTCGCCGGCAACGCATGGTGACGCTCGTGCTTTCTGGCCGTGATCCTATCGCGCTCAGTCGCTACCAACAACGTTTTGTGCGTGATATCGGCTTTGTCGACGAACAAACCAAAGCAGATGCATTTGCAGCCTGTGATGTATTCGTGCATGCCGGCACCCAAGAAAGTTTTGCATTTGTGTTGATGGAAGCATGGCTACAACAACGACCGGTACTGGTGAATGCGGATTGCGCCGTCACCACATCAGCAGTCGCAGAATCTGGTGGGGGGTTAGCATTCCGTGATTTTCAGACATTTGCGGCTGCGCTTGATATACTTTTGCAACGACACGATGTAGCGACACAGATGGGCGCTGCAGGCAGGGCATATGTGGTCGCCAATTGCCAGTGGGCAGATGTCGCTGCTCGCGCAGAAGACGCCATTATAGGACGCGCATGAGAATCATCATCTGTACATCACAAGTACCGTTTGTGCGAGGCGGTGCCGAACTCCTCGTCGAAGGACTCCGTGATGCGTTGCGCCGGCATGGACACACCGTAGACGTGGTATCGGTACCGTACCGTTGGCAGCCGCATAGCGCGTTGTACGATAGCATGCTTGCCTGGCGCTTGATTGATCTCAACGAAGTCGATGGGCGACCAGTTGATATGGTGATTGCCACCAAGTTCCCGTCGTATCTGGTACAGCATCGTCGTAAAGTGGTATGGCTGGTCCACCAGCACCGGCAAGCATATGACTGGTATGGCACCGAATTCTCTGATTTTGTGAATACACCGGAGGATCGTGAATTACGCGATGCATTGATGGCCGCCGATCAAACGGCACTCAGCGAAGCACAGGCGTGTTATGCGATATCACAAAACGTGGCACGGCGTCTATGGCAATTCAATCATATAAAAGCAACACCACTCTACCCACCAAGTCATTATACGGGGCGCTTTCGTAGCGAGGAATACGGTGATTTTCTCTTTTCGGATGCACGCCTCGATGCAGCCAAACGACTCGACCTTCTCATTGAGAGTGTGGCACGCATGCAGGTACCTTGTCGGGTGATACTTGCGAGCACAGGTCCAGCGCGAGCCCAACTCGAAGCGCTGGTGGCAAAGCATGGCTTGCAGGCCCAAATTACCTTTTGCGGATATGTGAACGACGAAGAGCTCCTCACCTACTATGCAACTGCTCGTGCAGTCTATTATGCGCCATTCGACGAAGACTACGGATTCACGACGATTCAAGCGATGGCAGCGGCGCGCCCGGTGATTACCACCAGTGATGCCGGTGGCACACTTGAATTTGTGCGGCATGGTCACAATGGCCTGATATGCGCTCCAGAACCAGGTGCAATTGCCGTAGCTCTGGACAAAATCATGAGCGATGCGGCGTATGCCGCATCGCTCGGAACCAATGGACCAGCCAGTGTGGCGACTATTTCATGGGACGAAGTAGTGCGCACACTGACGCAGTAGGTGCTATTTCCCCAGCATGGATGCCAATGCGGAATCAGTGCTCTGCAGTGGCAAGTCGATGCGGCGGTGCGAGCGTGATGATTCGTAGGTGGCGAAGATGAGCTCGGTGGCGCGCATGGCATTGTAGGCGGACAACTCGGGGCGACGACCTGTCAGCAACGCATCAACGAGATCAGCAACACCCCGTTTGACACACTCCTCACCGTGCAAATTCTCCGTTTCGGGCATGTTGACCCAATCCGCATCACCTTTGCCTTTGACGCGCAAATGCAGCGTATCACTGACGCCTACATCGATGATGCCATCGGTACCAATCATGCGCAAACCAAAGCGCGGTCCTGCCTGATACCCGGTGCTCATTAACAAAGTGACACCGTTTTTGAATTTGGTCAAACTGACACCATGGCGTTCAATGGTCACCCCGAAGACGGTTTGAGGATCGCGCAGGTCGATTTGGCCGAGGACCCATTCTGCGTCGGTTTCGTTGTTGAAGTAGCAGGCCATATCAAACCAGTGCGTGCCCCAGTCATACATGTTATCGCAGGTGGCTTCGATGCGTTCGAGTTGACCGATTCGTCCCGAATCGAGCAAGGCTTTGCCTTGACGGAACGGCTTGCCGAAGCGGCGTTGATGATTAAAAGTGAGTTGCACGCCGTTGGCTTCGGCAGCAGCCAACATCGCTTTACACTCGCCCCATGTCGGTGCCACCGGCTTTTCGCAATGGATGGCACGCACCTTGGCATTGGCTGCAGCAATCACCATCGGGGCATGCAAATGCGGCCAGGTGGAAATGCTCACGATGTCGAGGTTTTCTTTGGCGAGCATCTCGTGGTAATCGGTGTAGATGGCAGCTTTGGGGCCATGGACATCAGCGAATGCCTTGGCGTTGTCAGCGACCAAATCAGCCAATGCGACGATTTCGCATTTCCCCGTCGCATTGTAGCCGAAGGCGTGCTGATGGGACATACCGAATCCCGTGGCACCTTCACTTCTCCACGGCTTACCACAGCCGATGACGCCTACGCGCAGTGTCATGACAATCTCCTTTGATAGCACTTATACTCCGAGTGTCCGTAAATATGCACGGCTCTGGATGGCGCTCTCGCTGGCAGATGGGAGCTGTGTCACATCTGTTTCTACAATGAGCCACCCAGCAAATCCCGCATCACGCAAATGCCCGAAAATGGTTGGGAAATCGACAGCACCCTGACCGAGTTCGGTCCACACGCCGAGGCGCTCGGCGCCACGGTAATCGACCTGTTGCGCACGCGCGTGTCGCACCGCATCTGGGTTGACATCTTTGAGATGCATGGTGACGATGCGGGACGCGTACGTCTTTACCATGTCAGTCACATCACCACCGGCCCACGCCATATGCCCCGTATCTGGACCGAGTGCAAGGAAATCTGGTCGAGTGCGTTGCATGAGTTGATCGAGTTCTGCCCGGGTCTCAATCACACTCCCCACATGATTATGAAAGGCCGCCGAGACGCCGTATTCGTTCATGAGTTGGCCGACATCACTGATTGTACGCACAAACTGCTGCCACTCGGTGTCGGTCATGCCATCCGCTTCGGTCACATGCCCGGCAGCCTGCATGCGCGTACGCCCGTGACGCACTTTGTGATTGTCGGTATTGGCTGCCACATAGCAGCAATTACAACCAACATCACGCGCAAAGGCGGCGTAGAGTCGTGCTTGCGCCATGATGGCATCGTATTTGCTTTCGTCCCAGAAGTCTGCACCAAGATAGCCGGGTGCAGGCGCGAGCCCGAAGCGTTGGAAGAGCGCAACACGATCAGCAGCTACAGTCGCCGGCTTGGGGAAGATAGGCGCACCTCCATAGCCTGCCGCCGCGATTTCGGCCAACACTTTTTCTTCGCTCACGTCACGTGGCCACGTGATTTGACCGCATCCAATATGCCAATGCGTCATGGTTGCCCCTTATTGGTAGTGCGTTACAAGTTTGGCAAAGACCTGGTAGTTTTTGACGAGTCCATCAATATCGACCCATTCCTCGTCGGAGTGCAGCCCAAAACCGATAGGACCACAACACACGGCCGCAGTGCCCTTGGCACTATAAAAACGCGCATCGGTACCGAAGTGTTCGCGATAATATCCAGCCGGCTGCCCCATTACATCTGCCACAATCTGTGCAAGCTGTTGCACGGCAGGGTGTTTGGGGTCAGTGTTGAGGGGGACACCCACGTAGTGCATTTCGACGGTGGCATGTTCGGGGAAGCAGGATTTAATACCGGCCAGAATATCTTCGGGCTTGTCTTCGGGGACGAAGCGAATGTCGAAGTGCAACTTCAGTGTTTCCATGATGCGATTGCCGGCTTCGCCACCATTCAAGATGACTGGCACCACAGTCGTGACAAAGGCTTCTTCATCGGGGGTGGGGAAGCGTTTTTCGAGTGCGACGAGGCCATCACGCAATGTATGAACAGGATTGCGCCCCAACCACGGGCGTGAGCCATGCGCAGGCACACCATGCATTGAGACGGTGATGCTCAGACCCGCTTTGTGCATATAGCAGATATTCAAATCGGTTGGTTCGGCGGTGATGAAAAAATCGCACGTCCAGCCTTCATTCAAGATGTGATTGGTACCATAGCGCCCGCCAATTTCTTCGTCTGTGACAAACTGAAAGTTGACGTCGGGGGGATCTGGCAAGTGTGCCAAATCTTGTGCCAAGCGAATCAAGACGGCAGCAGCACCTTTCATGTCTTGGGTACCACGGCCATATATGCGCCCATCACGAATGACTGGCTCGAATTGATCGGGACGCGCAGGGACCACATCAACATGAGCGTTCAGGATGAGTTTGGCATGTTTGTTGCCACGGAGCGAGAAGACAATGGCTGGTTTATTGTTGGCATTAAAGTGATGAATGCTACCACGGGGAAGTCCACTCAATGCAGCCACCACATAGTCGATAGCAGCTTGGAGCTGATCTGGGCGATCGGCGAGTGAGGGAATTCGCACCATGTCGCAGGTCATTTGTACGAGGTGCTCACGCAAGTCGGTCATCATCGTCCTCCTCTATTGCATGACGGTACTGCTATCATACCGCAGATTACATCATTTTATGCGTCGTCTGCTACAGCTTCATCGTCCGTTTCATCCGCATCATCTGCATGAAATTCCGGGGTATGTGCCGGGTCTGCATTACCAGCCACGACCAAGACAAATTCTCCCTTGATGGCACGTCCAGCCAGAATCGTCTGCAACGCACTCAATGGTCCGCGCCAGACAGCCTCGTGGAATTTGGTTAAATCGTTGGCAAGTGCCGCCGGACGATCGCCAAAGACGGCCAATGCATCGGCGATGAGTGCCACAATCCGGTAGGGACTTTCATAGAAGATGAGCGTATGGGGCGTATATAAGTCCTGTGCGAGCCAGCGCTTTCGGGCTCCTGATTTGCGCGGCGGGAACCCGCGGTAGGTAAAGGCATGCACCGCTAACCCTGACAAAATCAAGGCCGGAATGAGCGCAGCAGGGCCGGGAATCGCAGTGACGGGCAGATCCTCAGCCAAGATGCGTCGTACCACCACAAAGCCAGGGTCGGAAATTGCCGGCGTCCCCGCATCGCTGACCAGTGCAACTGATTTGCCACTACGGATCAAACCAACAATACGTTCGGCAACCTGCTTTTCGTTATGTTCGTGGCACGCCATCAACGGTTTGTGGATGTCGTAGTGCTGGAGCAAAATCGATGTTTTGCGCGTATCCTCACTGGCGATTACATCAACACTCTTGAGGGTATCAAGCGCACGGATGGTGATGTCGCCAAGGTTGCCAATTGGTGTCGCTACAAGATAGAGCATGACATCACTCCGCACATGCATCGCACTTGCACAGATGCACGCATCGTTGTAGGTGAGGGTATCGGTGTTTTGTTCATCGCACTACAGGACTTCAAGGTCACGGAGTGATTCGATATGCTTTAATGAAAGCAAATCTTGCTCGGTAAGATAGGCTTTGTCGCAGACGATTTTTTTGGTATCCCACTTGAGTGTATCAAGACAGAAAAACCAAATATCTTCTTGTACTTCTATCTTGTGAAGCTGGTTATACATTTGTTCATTGACCATTTGTGGCGGAATCACGGTCACACCACCATCATCACAGATAGCAATGCCACCTTCATATTTGGCACGAATCTCCGCTTCGAGCTCAGCAGGGAAGTCTCCGTTTTTGTAATTAAAACAACCAAGTGGTGAGAAGCCCTCTGACCAAACCGCATAGCGTTGACGACGCAGTGCTGCTCCATCACGTACAAGCCCTTTCACAATCACAGCTGCAGCACCCCGATAGAGCAGAATATACTTGGCAATCAACTCACCGATGATTGCACGTTCTTCACAGTTATAGGTGAATATGATGACTACTTCACCTTTTTGCACATCGCGGACTTGCTCGTGAACCAAGTAATTAGATATATTTGCGGCGAATACAGGGCGGACCGGTCCAACACGATACAAATCTTGTGTTACCGCAATCATGTGTGGGATAACGCCTGACTTGCCTAATGCGTCAGCGACTTCGGTTGTGGAGACACGGTTCTCCATGCAGTAATCTATGATCTTTTGTGCAAAATCCATACCGTCCTCCTCATATCTAGTTACTGATGTGCCAATTTGTAGCGCTGAAACAGGGTATCTTCACGTGAGAATGAATCATCCTTCCACAAGAATACCGCAAATTCGAATGGCATGTAGTCATTGCGTAGCACCACGTTACGTGTCAATGAAAATGCCAGTGACAAGATGCGTTCAGGGGAACTATGGAACGTATGCGGAAGCTGGTAATCTACCTTGTCAGAGAGGAAATCAAACGCTATACCATCGCTAGCCATCGCAAATGCACGGCGCATACATGATTCAATAAACACATATCCATCGAGATCTTGGAGTTTGTGATTAAAAATCCCTGACGACACAATATAGTCGTACTGGCGCGCATCATCGTTCGTGAGAAAATTGCCTACTTCGAAAGAAATGTGGGGTGCAACGAAACGATTGCGCCCTTCTGCTACTAAATCTGGCACGAGATCTATACCATGGTAGGTATAATTCGTCCCGTAGCGGTCAGTCAACGTCGTATTCAGATCACCAAAACCACAGCCAATGTCAAGCACTGATTTCCCAGTGAAGTCATATTGCGAGGTTAGCACATCAAAGCGCACATCTTGCTTACCTTTATCCCATCCGAGCGCTTTGGGAGAATAGCCATGTTGATGGAAACGCTGGCGATACCGCTGTTGTGTCTCTTGTTCATCACGTTGTGAATACATTACCACTGCTCCAAATACGATTGTAGGTTGCCAGACGCAATACGCGTACACCGTGCCAAATCAAGGCCATCACTCAGTTGATCAAAACGATTGCGCAAATCATTGAGTGAAAATTCGGGTGAGTCTGACCCGACACAAATACGGCGATCATAATGCGCAAACAAGTAGCGAATATCCGCATCCAGCGAACTACCTGGATATTTACACAACGTAAATGACAAATCAAGGATTACTTGCGGAAAATGTCGCACAATTTCGGCACATTCAAGCAATCGTACCACGCCACCATGCAACAAGATGAGTTTACACCCAATTGTTGCACTAAGTAATCGCTGCATTGCATGCACATCCGAGTCATAGGCGTCATGCCGGCTATTCCAGAAGTAGGTGCAGACAAAGACAATGAGACGGTGCGCATGTGCTGCACGGATTAATTCTGGCAAAAAAGGATGTGCGAGCGTGATTTCGGCTATACGTGGATGGATTTTGATACCAACATACCCACGAGCGTGTAGTCGTTGTATATAGGCATCAGCACCCATTTGAAGTGCCACAGGAATATCTACAAACGCCACAGGCAGCAAGTCAGGGGATGCAGCACGCACCCAATCAGCATATGTATCTTCATGATATTCGCCAATGCGTTCCCCGAGACCGACCGCAAAAGCCTTGACGACACGAGCCTCGCGCATCTGTACTAATAATGATTCAACAGTATTACGCCCACGATAGTGTGCGTGGAGCCAGTTTCCATCTGGCATCGGATGTGTCAAACTATCAAAGATTGCCGGGCTACTCATATGAAACTCGGATGGTCTGTCGAATTTGGGCGACCCGTTCCACAACCTGGGTATGATCGGCTCCACTCACGATGGCAAAGGCATGGCGCGAGCGGTCATCTCCAGGGGGAAGGATCCGCTGACCGGGTTTAATATTAAGACCAAATTTAATCACACCCGGTAACGCGTGTACTTCATCTACCCCAGATATGTGCTTGACCACCCCTGAATCAAAATTATAGAAATACAAGACAACATGATGCGACAACTGTTGTGGTGCAATAGAATGAATTATTTCTCCTGTGGCCATGCGCAACAAGAGCTGCACCGAGTCAATACCACTCATTGAAGGAACGACGTGCGATGAAATATTGGTGCCACCGCCTCGTGCAGCGACTTCAATCAGATAGAACTTCCCATTATAAAATTTGTATTCTGCGTGTGTCACTCCAAATGGCAACCCCATGCGCATCACTAGTTCATTATGCTGAGCATGTAATGTCGCATAGTCGATGTCAGGATGCTGTTGTGAAAACCAAAGCGCATACGCGATCATCGGGTTGTGTGTGTAGTGGTCTTTGTAAGAGGTCGCCAAACAATAGTGGCCACCACCATTTAGTTTGATTCCATCCACGGTAATTTCGGTACCACCAATAAATTCTTCTACAATAACACGGCCATCCGGCGTGTGTTCCCTGGCATATGCATATGCCTCCGTGATAGCACCCATATCCTGCGATTCAAGCTTGATGACACCGCGACTTGATTGATTAGCTATCGGCTTGATAACCACAGGTCCGGCGCAACGGGCAATAAACGCTGCAATGTCATCAACAGATGTACAGGTCGTGTAGAGTGGCGTTGCAAATCCACATTGCGCATTATATTCACGCATCAGATACTTACTGGTGAAGCGCTGTGCAACATCGACGCCAATTCCCGGTATTTGGAGTGCTGTAGCAACCTGTGCCACACTGCGCACCGCGATGTCTGTCTGATCGGTTACCACAGCATCAACCTGATACTGTCGTGCAACTGCGATGTTTTGTTCGATATCTAGCACATCAACAACTGCATGCGCATCGGCATATGCAAACCCTGGAGAATCAGCGTAGAGATTGGTATTCACCACGTAATGACCCATCGCTTTGGCGGTACGAATCAGTGGAATTTGCCATTCACCACCAGCAATAACGAGGATGCGTTTCATTATGATTCCTTGTGGTAAATACTACGAATAATCGTAAATGGACGACGCTTCGTTTCGATGAATATTTTCGCGATATAGAGGCCAATCATACCAATTGCTGACATTTGCAATCCGCCGAGTGCCAAAATCGCCACAAGCAACGAAGCCCAGCCATCGATGACACGATCTTGGGTGAGGCGCATGTAGATTAAATAGATGATAATCACGGCCGCAACGGCAAAGAGTGACATACCTACATACGAAATGACGTAGAGTGGCACATTACTAAACGCGGTAACGGAATTAAGCACCATGGCAAGTTTACGCCGTAACGTATACGAGGTTTCACTGGTACTGTGTTTGGTGATTGTCCAAAATCCTTGCGAGAATCCCGTAATGTAACTAATTCCACCCAAAAACAACTCGGATTCGTTGTGAAGCAATAGTGCATCGACAAAACGCCGCGTCATCAAACGCGCAGTGACCGTATTAGTCGGAATGCTAAATCCTGCGAGGAGATTGAACGTGAGATAAAAGAGCATCCCAGACCAGCGCTCAAACCAGCCACCTTTGCGACTTTTCTGAATACCAATAACCACATCATGCCGCTCAGTTTGCATGACAGAATAGAACTGGTGCAACCACTGTGGGTCTTCTTCGAGGTCACTATCAAGCATCATGACATATTCACCGCGCGCATGTGCCAAACCCGTCATGAGTGCTTTGTGTTGACCAAAATTGCGTGACAAATCAATGAGCACAACATGTGCATCGTGTTGTGCAATTGTATGGACAATGTCGTAGCTATTGTCAGGTGACCCGTCGTTTACAAAGACGAGTTCATAGTCAGCACCGGCAAATTGTTGGGCTGCAACAGTCGTTTGTCTATGAAACTCCGTGATCTCTTTGGCAGAGCGATAGAGAGTCGTCACGATCGAAAGTTTCGTCATGTAACATCCAAATCCATGCACAAATCGGATTTATTCGGATTATACCATACCGTATATTTTGGCACTTAAAGAGGCGGTTATGCCGAAGTTCACCACAAATACCACACCACAACGAGATCAATGATAGGGTACACCGCATTCGCAAACAGGGCTATGCTATACTACAATTCACTGTAGCAATTGGAAGAAGATATCTACCATGTCCTATCGCACTCTATGGCAACAGCATGCACCGACTATTCGCAAACTTGTGCGATACGGGGTCGTCGGTGTGACAACAAATGGAATCGCGTATGGGATGTATTTATTCCTCACATATATCGGCTTTACCCCCAAAACAGCATTAACTTTGCTGTACGGCATTGCGGCAACCACAAGCTATCTCGGCAATCGCCGGCTCACGTTTGCCTACACGGGGAGCTGGCTCTGGTCCACTTTGCGATACATCATTATGCATATCGGTGGATATTTGCTGAATCTAGGGCTGTTGTATGTGTGCGTTGACATCTATGCAATCCCGCACCAATACGTCCAATTCGCTGCTATTTTTGTCGTCGCTATCTACTTATATATCGTGAGTGACTGGTTCGTCTTTCGTGCGCAAACGCCCCATCCAAATCCCTAAGCCGAGCCGCCCCCACAAACTCAAGATACACCACCACCACAACACCGTTGATAGTGCACTCGGCATCCACCATGCAGTTACACACGAGATTACAATCACACCACACAACTGCCCCGCCAGAAAGAGCCACGTTTTGTGCCAATCCGATAACCAGGGCAGATACGATATTTGAGGCCATACAATGAGGAGCACACTAGGTAATACCACACCAAAGAGTGCTAAAAACGAACTATCAATTGGTCCCCAAATGACATCGCCCAACACAAGTCCACACACAAGAGACAATGCACTAAGTGCTACGCGGATGACAAAATGATGCAACACCACCATCATCCGCTGGTTGATGCGATTACCATAGCTCCGAAGATGCAATAAACCATCTAATTGATCGTTGAGTAATACGACATCGGCAATCCCACGGACTGCGGCTCGTGCCGATTGGACGACCACCGCCACATCAGCCTCTTTAAGTGCAGGGATATCATTGAAGCCATCGCCGACCATGGCAACACGACGTCCTTGCTGATGCAACATATTAACAATTTCGGCTTTTTCAAATGGTGTGAGCCGTCCTACAACTGAAGTCTGACGCAGTAGCTGGAATTGGGAGGTTGCATCGGCTCGAAAAAAATCTTGGGCATGAAGCGCAACATCTGCAGTGATACCGACACGTCGCGCAATAGACTGAACAGCGTGAGGGTCATCACCTGACAGTACGTATACATTGACACCAGCCTGACGCATGTTGGCAATCGTTGCAACCGCATCGGCGCGGATTGTTTCTTGCAAAACGACAATCACATATGGTTGCAATACGTTCGGCAGTATTGGCATATCGTCGTCAATCGTAGTGAATACATGGCACCGTGCCAACAAGAGCACACGCGCACCAGAAGCGAACGCTTCGGCGAGGAAATGCGGTAATACTGGATGCGTCAGGTGTGGGGCGAGCACATCAGGAGCACCAAGCACCCAAGTATGTTGTGCAGTGACCTGCATACTCCATTTGCGGGCTGAATCAAACGGCACATGCCTGACAACATGCTCGACAGGGACATCTAAATGCGCAAGCGCATGCATAATTGCCTCGTTGGTACGATTACCTGCCACATCGGCACGCACAAATCGAGCCACTGCGTGAGTGGATGTCAATAGATCATCACAACACGGATGCAGTTGGCGCAACTCTAACGTATTATTGGTTAAGGTGCCTGTTTTATCGATGCAAATCGTATCAATACTTGCAACAGCCTCGACCGCAGGCAATTGCTGCACCAACACCCGCGCACGGCTCATGGCCATGGCAGCAAGTGCATAACTAAGGGTGAGTGCCAAAATGAGCGCATTCGGGATAAGTCCAGCCATTACGGTGGCATGCTGCAGACGCTCAAGCCACGGGGTGCTCAGCATGATATCACGCAGCATGACAACCCCAATCAACAGAAACGCAATCAACAATATGTAATTTACCGTTTTTTGGATAGTACGACTGAGTGGGGTATCTAAATGACGAATTCGTTGGGAAATCGCCGTAAGGAGCTGCAATGAATCAGTTTGACTGGTGATTTTGTACCATGCGGACCCCATGACACAGGTACTCCCAGCACGAAGTGTATCTGTTACGGCGTACGCACGCGCGTCGTGTTCACCCGTATACATCGATTCATCAATTTGCAAATTTGCGGAAGCCAGGATGCTCCCATCGGCAACAACTTGGTCTCCTTCCCGGAGCAACATTACGTCGTCAACAACGACATGATCGGGCTGAATTGTCTGAAGTTTCTCGTCACGCCAAACCAGAACCGACGGCGCGTTACGCAATGAAATTCGTTGTAATGTATAGATTGCACGTATAGCCTGCACGATACTCACCACGGCGTTGGCACACACCACACCAGCAGTTAGTAATGCGTCACGCCATGCGCCGAACCACCAGAGCAACAGTGCGAGCGATAAAATGAGCGTATTTAATGGAGTAAAGACGATTACAAGTACGATACGAAGATATCGCCATGCCGATGAAAAACGGCGTGCAACGTGGTATGAATTACGCAATCGACGACGTGCTTCGCTATTCGTCAAGCCTGGTTGTGGTGGTGTGGTCGGTAGCATGTATTACTCAAAAAACAGCGAAATATATTTTCACCTTACCACAGGATTATGAAGAATAGTTTATGTCGACACAAAACCAGGATGGGCATATGCCCATCCTGGTATACGGACTCGTGCTACTGAATGACAATCGTACTCCACTCAGCCAACCATGCATCGCGATTTTGGGCAATTACCGTTGCGCCAAGCTGGTTGGTCACTGACGGAATAGCACCAAACTGTGTGTACAAATCGGGCAATGTGGCCGTACTACTTGCCGGATAGACAAACATCTGCAGCGGCATGTCGTTTTGAAAATCATTGCTGAGCATGAATTCAATAAACTGCTGGGCCAACACAGCATTTTTGCTCCCTTTGAGTACACCGGCATACTCGACCTGACGGAATGCGCCAAACGTAACGTTGCCCGTGGGAGGAGTGGTCAGCTTTCCTTCGCTGAAGTAGACTTCTGCGACCGGACTACTCGTATACGAGACGACCAGTGGGCGTGGACCTTTGCCACTTGATCCACTGAAATGGGTGTAATAGGCCGTTGACCAGTCATCGGCAACCAACACATCGTTGGCACGCAAGGACTTCCAATACGCTTGCCAGCCATCGGCTCCGAATTCTGCTACCGTTGCCAAAAAGAACGCCAGACCAGTCGAAGACGTTGTCGGGTTTTCGACGACCAGTTTGCCTTTCCATTTGGGATCAAGTAATTCAGCAAAGCTCGTTGGTGGGGTAAGACCAGCCGCAGCTAGCGCAGCAATATCATAGTTGATGACGACATAGCCGACATCTACAGGGACAAGCGGAGCACTGGCATCTTGGGTGGCAGCTTCAACCAATGCCGGAACGGTCGGTTGGCTATCCGCAATGATGCCTGCATCGAGGGCACGGCTCAGGAAGGTGTTGTCGATACCGTAGATGACGTCAGCGAGCGGAGCATCCTTGGTCAAAATTGCTTTGTTGAGCATCGAACCCGCATCGCCCGAATTCAGAATGGTGACTTTGACATTGTGTTGTTGCTCGAATTTCGCAAGCACCTCCGGTGTCACCGCAAAGCTATCGTGAGTCATGACTGTGAGTGTCGCGGCGGTGGTTGCACCAGGAGTTGCAGTTGCATCGACCACTGGTGGTGTTGCTGGAGTGGTTGGTGCACCACATGCGATCAAGACGAAAAGCGACAGAGCAATGCCCAATCTGCGCATCATGGAGAAGTGTCCTTTCATGCCATAAAAATACATCACAAGCGGAGTATGCTCGTGATGCGTATATCAACGCGCTTTCCTCCGCCGGTATTAACCGGATCAGGTTCAAAGGGTCAGCGACATTTGGGTCGCATCTCAGCCAAGCTCTCTTGGCGCCCCTAGCAACTATGCACTTGTGATAGGGCTACAATAGCATGTTTTGTGATTATCGTCAAAAAACAGCACTGCCCAAGATTGAGTACAATGAACTGCATCAGTATGATGACAAAGGAGGCGCAGTATGACCCGTCGCCGTGGTAAAGAACTAATTGCGCAGATGAATGGTCTGCATGTACCAGCAGGGGCGCTAGCGTTGTGGTGGCTGGGACAAATGGGCGTTGCCGTCAAGGGTCCCGATCAGCAGATTGTCTACATCGACCCATGTTTGACCGACATTATTAACCTGAAATGGCCGGACCCCACGCGCGGACCTACGCGTGCCATCGAGGCACCGCTACAACCCGACGAAGTGACTAATGCGAGCGTCGTCATCTGCTCGCACGAGCATATCGACCATACGGACTGCTTCACGCTGGCAGGTATTGCCCACGCATCACCACATGCCCGCTTTGTGGCCACAGGCTGGGCGCAACACGAGCTCGATGCAGCCAACATCCCACACGAGCGCCGCATCATCCCGCACCCGCAACGCACCGTTGATTTGGGCGTACTCACGCTCAATACTGTGCCAGCCGCACACTACACGCGTGAATACGATGTCCATCAGGGCGAGCGCTGGATGAGCCTGCATCTCGACTGGGGCACGGTGGCTTTTTTCCATGGCGGCGATACGGTGCTCTATGACGGATATCTCGATGCAGTCAAGGTACTCCCACAAGCCGACGTGGGCATGCTGGCATGCAATGGGCGCGATGCCATGCGCGACGCCAACGATATCGTGGGTAACATGTACCCTCACGAGGCAGCGTATACCGCACAAAGCCTCGGGTGGGATACGTTGATTGCCGGCCATAATGACCTATTTGCAGGGAATCGTCTCCCTGCAAGTGAAGTCTTTGGCGCTATCGAACGTGTGGCACCAGAATTGCAGGTACACGCACTCAAACCAGGCGAGCTGTTTTTCTATGTCCGGTAACAACGATTAATCCAACCACGTCTGCAACTCGATACCGTTGCCTTCGGGATCGGTCACATAACACCACGAC
>CAZIKU010000013.1:0-41128 GCA_964539815.1 uncultured Klebsiella sp.
AGACATGGCGTGACTCCATTCAACACAATGCTTGCCCTCATTATAGTACGGTTTTGCACTCTTTTTATATGCTGTAGTACATCAACCACGCAGTGGCGTAGTACCCGGCAAAGACGATGCCCGCCATCCGCACGAACCGACCGGCAAAGACAGCACTTGCAAACAACCAGAAGGGTACACCAAAGGCACCCGCAGCAATTCCGGCCACGTCAAAGAGCGGATTAGGTGGTGCAGAGAGGGCAAACAAGGCCAAAAATGCGCGTACGGGATGGGTCATTTGTGCGGCTACCCACCGCGAAAAGCGCGTGGTAGCGAAGGCCTGTCGGCCGGTCCGCCCGACCATATAGCCGCTGATTTCGCCAATCACCGAGCCAGCGCCGGCGGCAAGTGCAATCCACAGCAACGTGGAGATATCGTGGTGTTGCTGGGCAATGTGCATGATGATGGGGATATACGGCACGGGGACAACAATCGTCGCGGTAGCCACAGCCGTCAACACAAAAACCCCGGCGACTGCATAGTCGCCGAGGATGGTGTAGTCGAACGGGATGAAATAGAATCCGATATTGACCACGAGTGTCAAGGCAATGATACCGATGAGTGCGTTGCGGCGTTGGATCACAGATTATCGCTTCTGAACCACACGCTGGCGGTGTGCGACGCGCCGTGCCCATGTCAAGGATGCGAGTGCGGCACCCGCCCCCACACCGGCACCAGCCCACCACCAGGACGTCATATCCACGGGTTCGGGGGCGACGACCTGCATATTGGGGGTCGCATCGGCAGCGGGGGCAGCTGATGCAGCACTTTCGTCAGCAGCGTTGGGTGCGAGTGATTCAGCGACGACAGCCCCTTTGAATGTTTCGGGTGCAGGCGTTGTCGTCAGCGCTTGTTGGCCAAAAAAGATACACAGACACAGACTCAGTGCGACTGCCATGTTGGGGATGAGTTGTCCAGCTGGCGGCATGACCAACCACCAGCGCCAACCGCGGGCTTGGTGGAGGCGTTGTGTGTCGATGCGCAACGAACGCGGCGGTTGTGCGACGGGTAAGGCCTGCATGGCATCACGTGTCAGCGCCAACTCGGTAAAGGCATCCTGGAGTGCGTCATCGCTTTGCATGCGTTGCCGAAGTGCGTCAGCCTGTGCATCGGGCAACGTGCCATCGAGCAAGGCCGACAACTGTACGCTATCCTGTTCTGAAAGTTGCTTCATGTTCATCGTACCCACCTACTTACTCTCTCTGGGAAGTATGACGCTTGACCCGGGGAAAGAGTTCCGCAGCAGTTAATAATTCGCGCATGCGCAAGCGCGCACGATTGAGGCGTGATTTGACCGTACCAATATTGATCCCTGTGATATCTGCGATTTCTTGGTATGAACGACCTTCGATGTCACTCAATACGATGACTTCACGCTGGTCATCGGGAATGGATCGCAGTGCCGTGACGATGGCCTGTTGGAATTCACGGTGAATCAACGCATCCTCCGGACCATCCGCACTATCGGCAATTTGCAGACCGGGGCCGTCGTCTTCGTCGCGGCTGATGTCCATCGACACCGTAGGGCGGCGTTTTTGGCTACGCAAGGCGTCACGGCAGGCATTGGCGACAATGCGCATCAACCATGGACGGAATTCGCCGCGCAGTGACGGTAAATGGCGATATGCCGAAATAAAGGCATCCTGCGCCACATCTGCAGCCGCATCCCCGTCACCAAGCATGCGCAGGCAGAGATTGTAGGCTCGCGCTTGATAACGATCAACAAGCACATTGAATGCGTCCGTATCGCCCGCTAATATCAGTTGTACAATTTCTTGGTCATCGTATTGCAGCATGGCTCTCTTACCGTGTCACCAATGTTTCGACGTGCATGGCTTGTTGTACAAACGAGCGCTGTGACTGGTCATAGACATGGCGCCGAATCGTCACCGCTGTTGTAGATAATTCTAGCGTATTATAGGCAAAACGGTGCTGTTCGCGGCTCTTCCCACGGCGAGATGTCGCGGTACCAGCCTGACAGATTATTGTACCGTGTGTGAGGCGTGGAAATATGTCACGCGTATGTCCTACATATGACACATGCAGGTGTCCACTCAACACCACATCAATACCGACTTCATCAAACAACGTCGCCACTTGTTTGGCATTTGTTATGCGGCGGCGTCGCTCAGAACCCGGTGGATTCACAAGGTGGTGATGCATGACGACGACTTTACGATTCCCTGGGGGGGTCGCTAGCACATCCATACGGAGCTGGGCGATTTGTGCGGCAGCCACACGCCCACCATCAATTGTCCACCCATGCGCGGTATTCACCCCAAAGAGCGACACTCCGGGCAAATGTAATACCGGTCGTAAATCAGCACTAATATGGGTTATATACTTTGTGTATGGTTGAAATAAGCGTTGAAACACATTAAAGAGTGGCACATCATGATTACCAGGCACCACAAAATGCGGTTTGGGGGCGCGGTGCAGCCATGTCGTAATGGTATGCCATTGATCGACGAAGTCGGCACGTTGCACGAAATCGCCAGATACCACAAAGACATCGGGCGCAAAGGCGTGTGCCTCACGCAGGATGACTTCGGCAATCTGAGCATCGTACGGCGGCCCAGCGTGCACATCGGATACATGCATCAGGCGTACGGTCATGAATCGTTGCCTGTGGGTTGTGAGGTATCCTTTTCGCGAGCGAGGCGGATGAGTGCCATCAGCACCACAAATCCCCCCACAAATATTGTTGCTACGAAGAGGTAGCGAACAACAAACAACACAATCTCCATACCACCTCGGCAATGCACAGAACTCTTTGGCATTGTAGCATATTGCATTCTGATACGATACCCTTGTCCGCCATAATCGTGGCATAATACCACTCAGTGAGTTGCTGAATCGAGTGAGCGTACCATGCGTCGTATTGCCTATTGCAGTCCTATAAATCCAGTGGCATCGGGGATTTCTGACTATAGTGAGGAATTGCTCCCGTATTTGGGGCAATACGTCGATATTACCGTCTATCATGACAGCAGTGTGACGCCCAGCAACAATCAGTTGCGCCACCACCTGCCACTCCGCCCACTCAACCAACTGCTGTCCGATCAGCAACGACAGCCGTACGATGCCGTCATCTATCACATGGGTAATAGTGCGGCACATAGCGAAATCTACACCGTAGCCCAGCAACTGCCGGGTGTCGTCGTGTTACATGATCTGGTATTGCATCATTTCATGCTGCAATACTACGCCAATATCCGCAAAGATTTAGCGGCCTATCAGCACCTTGTGGCGCACCATTATGGTAATCGTGGAGCAGATGTGGCCGCGCGCATGGTGCGTGGCATCTTTGATGATGCGGTGTTTGATATGCCACTCTGCCAGCCCGTATTGGCCCATGCCACGGCAGTCATCAGTCATAGCCAGTACGTGGCCACGGCGGTGCGTGCCATGATGCCGACACTGCCAATGCACGTGGTACCGATGGGTGTGCCGATATTACCCGTACGCGATGCAGCACCGCTGCGTCAGCAACTCGGCTTGGGAGATGATGCGTTCATCATGGCATCGTTTGGTCATGTCAATCCCTATAAACGCACCGACCAGATTTTGCGCACCGTCCGTACACTGCGCCGAGCCGGGGTGAATGCACACCATATTCTGGTTGGCAGTATTTCGCCGAGTGTGCCACACGAACGCATGATACTGCGTACCAATACACAAGATGCGGTGCATATTACCGGGTTTGTGTCAGCAGAGGTTTTTAATGCGTATGTCGATGTAGCCGATGTCTGTATTAATTTGCGCCACCCGACTGCCGGAGAAACATCGGCGAGTCTGTTGCGCTTGTTGGCAGCCGGCAAACCCACATTTATTACGGCGAGTGGATCATTCCTCGAAATCCCACGCCATGCTGCCGTTCATGTGCCCCTCGATGCCCACGAAGTCGATTTTTTGGCAGCAGCACTCTTTTTGTGTTATCAACATCCCGCATTTGCCCGCCAAGTGGGCGCCAATGCCCGCGCCTATGTGCAGGCCCAACACACGTTGGCACACTCTGCGGCTGCGTACATGCAGGTCCTCACCACACTGCATGGCTGGGAACCACCGACAGCCACGCGCCCCGTCAGGTGGGATGTCCACCCAGACAGCACAGCACCACTACCGGTGTTACAACCGGCACGCATGACTGCGCGTGCCCGCGGGTCAGTGCCAACAATGACACATCCCACCATGGCTGGTGCAGGTCCGCGCCTCCATGCGCTGGCCCAGCACCTTTTTTCCAAAAAATAACCCAATCTAGTGACTGAGCACCGTCTTGGTGATGATGTCGTTGGTGAGGGTGACATGCGCGTTGCGCGGCAACCACTGGCCATCGCTCGTCTGCCAGAGTGACTTCATACTAAAGCGGATATCGGGCAACGCCAAGCCTTTGGACTGGTACCGTGGATTGGTGGTAGCCACGATAGAAATGGGCGCTGTGGCGCTATTGGGCATGCATTTGTGGAGCACCTCTTTGGCGCGGCGGAGCATATCGCCCGAGATGTCGCGTTCGTTGAGTTGCTGACGGCGCAACACTTTGGGCACTCGTTCAATGGTGAGCAGTTGCATGCTCCCCGAGCTGGTGGTGTGACTGATGATGGGCTGGCTTTGGGACCCTTTGATGGCCGCCCACGGGTCACCCAACAGCGAAAACTCAATGAGTGTCTTCATGTCCACATCATCGAGGAATCCTTGCCGGTCATACATGATTTGGGCAAACTCAAGCCGGGCAAAATGCAGAGCGAGTCCCACCGTCATCCCATCAGCTAAATAATGAGTCAAACGATCAAAGAGCAAATCGGCACCGAGGAGCGGTAATTGGGCACTGCCGTATGCATTGACGGTGGCACCCACAAATGCTAGTGCTCCTTCGGACAACGCTTTGAGTGGAATCGAGTTGTGCACCGTACGCCCGAGCAGCTCGGCACCATAGCAGGCCTCGCTGATGATGATTGTGCCTGCAACCACCTGTTTGCCGAAGTGTTGCGGACTAATCGCAATCGGCAACGCACTTGCAGCCCCCCACACATTGGCCGCCTGCCCATAAAAGTGTGGCATCCCTGCGGCGCCATGCAGATTGATGTAGATGACTTCGCGGCCAGCCATGGTGCGCGTATTCACGCCCTGACTGTGTAATGGAGGTGACACATGGAGTGTCGCATCTGCATGTAAATTGCGCAGAATGTGATGCGATGGCTCACGCCAAACTTCTGCGGCGAGCCCGACTGCCAAGCGTCGCCCCGGCGTATTGCGGATGCGCAACAAGGCGGCAATATCCATCCCAAAGCGATGCTGGTGGGTCGCCCGTGTATGGTAGTTTGCCATTGATTCAAGGAGATTCATCAGCAACTGCGGATCACTCCCATCCCCTTCAGGGAGGCGTGCCACGATGCGTTGCGGGATGAGATACCCAGCATCGTCACAGGCATACGGGTTGTCCGACAGGATGACGCGTTCGTCATCGGGGATGGGGTTTTGCAGGCGATGAAAGGGGATGCACTCGTCGCCTCCCACCAAAATCAGCGTCGCCAACTCACACTGCTGGGTCGCCATATGCGCGGCCATGTGGCGAATAAAATCGCGCACCGCCAACGCATCAGCGGCTACTGGAGCGGGAGGCGTCATACCAGCAAGCTGCAAGCCACTTGGTTCGTCGATGTAGCCGGCCACAACGGTCATTCCTTTGCCACGGAGCACACCAGCAAGGGCATGGATACGCTGGTCGATTTGTGCCCATGCGCTCGTGCCAAAACGACGCACCAAGGCAGCCCGATGCCCGAGAATCATGTGGACTTGACCATCACTACTCAGCGCAGGGCGTTGTGGACGCGTGGTCGGCTGGGCAACCGCCGTAGCCGGTGCAGGCACACGCTCTGACACAGGGGTTGTTTTGGGCATACCATGGGCGAGTACGGCAGATTCGGCCGTAGCGAGCAAGTAGTCGCTGAGTGCCAGCACATCGGGATCCCAGCCGATGGTGGGGGCGGCATCGATAGCCCACGGCACATCGTGTGGTGCAAAAAACGCCTGCTGATAGCTACCATCGGGATCCATGGCAGCGATTTGTTCACGCGTGGCATCTACCACATCGCTCGCCGTACTCAGCACAGCACGCAGACACAACAGCGGGAATTGCGGCTCCATTTCGAAGTCGTGATGCGACAACAAGCGCCGTGCATCATCGAGGCGCTGGTTTTGCCACAAGGCACTGATGTATGCCCAGCGGATATCGAGGCGCGTAGGAGCTTGACGCACCGTATTGGCCAATTCGACCACCGCCATATCCGCCATACCACGGCGCAGATAAATCATGCCTCGAGCGGCAGGCAAGGTAGCAGCCGCCTCGGTCGGGACGCCGTTGGTATCGAGTGGTTGATTGCAGGCGGCCCGGCGACTTGCCGCCCCTGCGGCGACATCGTGACCACTGTGCTGTAATGCCATAGAAAGCCCGCGCCATGCGGCCACATCCATCTGATTCCGATTAATCAGGAGTTGGAAGTGTGGAATCGACAGCGCTGGTTGTTTGCTGGCCAGCAAGGATTGCGCCAAGATCATGCTCGGCCACAGCGCCTCAGGACAACGGCGCATCATGGCTTGGGCACCACGCCATGCGAGTTTGTAGTCGCCGTGCTGGATGGCAAGTTCACAGGCGCGACGCACATGAGTGAACGACAAGCGGTCGGGGAGCCGTGGGTCTGGTTTGGTGGCAGCAGGCATCGGCGTGTATTGGCCCAACGAAATATCGAGCCCAGGCAACAGCGGTGCATCACCAAATTCATGTTTCCGCATTTCCATAACCCAACCACCCTCGTTATTAGTGCGTCATTCTGCGTCGCGACGCCGCGAAATCATGGACAACGGCTTGATCATATTCAGTTCGTGTTGCGCTTCTTTGAAATCGGGGCGCAACTTGATGGCTTGGCGCAACGCTGCCATCGCCTTTTGCATCTCGTTGCGCTGGCGATAGATCCGTCCAATCAGATAATGCGCCTTGGCATCCGCACTATCTTGATTGACCAACTGCGTCAGCACAGCAAACGCATCATCGCCAAGCGACAACTTGAGCGCTAATTCAGCAAAGCGCACCATCAACGCCGGATCTGCAGGCAAGAACTTGAGCAAACGGCGCAACACTGCCGTGCTTTCGTCTTTTTGATTCAAGGCAAACAGGATTTCGGCCAATGCAAGTTGATATTCGCCGGCATGTGGCTTGAGTGTGGCAGCCATGCGCATGTGTTCGAGTGCATCACCCAAATTGCGTTCGCTAATGGCAAGTTGTGCTAGCCCCGCATGTGCCTCAACACAGCGTGGATCCTTGCGGATGGCCTGCTCGTAGTGCGCATGTGCATCAGCAACCTGACCGAGGGCCTGCTTGGTTTTGGCCACCGCGCACCATATTTCGGCACGCTCGGCATTGCTTTGCAAGGCTTGCGTGTATTGCTCGAGTGCCGTGGCATACAAGCCCTGTTCATAGTTGACATTCCCCATGGCCACGAACATTTCGGCCTCGTCGCTGAATTTATGTGCATGCCGAATCACTTCTTCGGCGACGACGGCATCGCCACTCACAGGGGCTTGTTTGGCATCGATTTTGGCAACTGCCCGGAAGTATTCTGCGCGATTACCGTCGTATTGGATGGCGTTTTGATAGGCAGCCCGCGCCATATCCGGATTACCACGCTGCTCGTAGAGTTGCCCCAATTCGAAGTACCACTTGCCATTGTGTGGATCGCGCAATAAGGCCTGTTCGAGGTTGTTGATGGCATCCTGAATACGCCCTTGTAACACGAGCAATTGCGACAACGCATACAGCGGAGCCGTGCGTTCGGGGTCGAGGCTGGTGGCACTGAGGTAGGCACTACGCGCATTATCAAACATGCCCATTTGCATGCAGACATCGCCGAGGAGCATGTGCCACTCGATGACATCGTTTTTGAGCGTGATGGCGGCCATAATCGCTGCCCGCGCATCACCATTTCGATGGGTTTTTGTATAGAGTTGTGCCAAAATAAAGTGGTTTTCGGCATGCGCCGAATCAAAGCGCGTCGCGCGTTGCGCTGCCGCAATGGCGCGGTCAATGCGCTGATCGGCGATATAGGCATCGCGCAACGTGGCATTAATGGTACCGTTACCAGGCAATAGGTCATTGGCAAGCTCGAGCGCAGAGATGGCTTCAGTCACGTGTCCATTGGCGAGCAATACCGTACCAAACCATTGCTGGTAGGTGGCATTCCCTGGCATCCCCGTCACGGCTGTCGCCAGCGCAGCCTGCGCATTGCTGAAATCGTTGATGAGATAGCACAAGCGGCCGTAAATGTACTGGTCGTGGATCGATAGCGGTGCGACAGCCAGCACGTGGCGTTGGTCGGCGAGCGCCTCGGTATACTGGCCAATCAACGCATATGACAATGCGCGCCGTTGCCGGATATGTGCGGCCAAGTCGTTTTTGTCGAGGGTGCTCGCAGCGAGCGCGTCCCCACTCAACGGGCGGGGATGCATTTCGCCGTATAGCACAGCCGCCGCATCAAACGATGCAATGGCATCGTTGTGGCGTAGCATCAACTGCAACACAATACCGCGTTCGAACATACAACGCGGATTATCACCATCGACGGTCAATGCGCGGTCGTGTGATTGCAACGCAGCCATCAACTTGACCATGTGTGTTGGCGTCGGTGGCGTGAATTCTTCGAAGTCTTTGGCGAGCGGGACTTGTTTGCACAGTGCCATGCCCAAACACAGGTGATAGACGGCCTGTGAATCATCGGCTTTGACAGCAGCAGTCAGGGCACTTACTGCATCGTCTACTTCACCGAAATCAAGCAACAAAATGCCGTACATAAAGGCAGCAGGCGCATGTTCAACATCGAGTTGGTATGCAAATCGAGCCGCTTCCAAGGCTTCGTCGTATTCACCAATCGTGCGGAGCACTCGTGCAAGCACCCGCCAGTGCTCACTGACTTTGCCTTCGAGCTCGACGGCACGCCGTGCCAACGACAAGGCTTCGTCGTGTTTGCCTTGGGCCAGGGATACATCGGCGAGACATGCCAAATTCTGAGCCGAATTGGGCATTTGTGCCATGACTTGGCGTAGCTCTGTTTCAGCTAGCGCATATTCACCCGCTTGGAAGTAAAGCACGCCCAGGCGGTACACGATATTCCAATCATGGGTGGCGAGGGCTTTGGCACGCGCCATGCATTGTGCCGCATTGGCATAATCATTGATGGCTTCGTAGTCCTCGGCCAACGTCGCCCACCACTCCGCCGATTGATCGCGCAAGCGCGTCGCCGCAATCATATGCGGGATTGCTTCACCACGACGATTGCTGGCACGGAGCACAAATGCGAGCTGGTAGCGTGCAAACGCATCATTGCCGTTGAGTTTGACGGCGCGTGATGCGGCTTCAAGCGCCCGCTGTACCTGCCCTTTGTGGAACATGATTTCGGACATGAGGGTGAGGGCTTTGACGTCGTGTGCATCACGGCGCAACGCCTCGAGTACATCGCTGGCAGCAGCATCCAGCTGATTGGTCGCCAACAGCAATTCTGCCCGTTTGCGCCACAACACCGGATGATCGGCTGCGACTTCCAAGGCCTGGTCAATCTCTGCGATTGCTTCTTTGTGCCAGCCACGACGCGCCTGTACATCGGCCAAATCAGCACGCCAATGGTGTGCTTCTGGACGCTTGGTAATCGCCTTTTCAAAGAATTTGACGGCGCTCTTGTTGTCGCCCGTCCCCAAAAATGCCCGCCCCAGGGTGTGATAATACTCAGCGGCATCGTGGAGCATGATGGCTTGTTGCAGCGCTGGGATTGCCTCTTTGTCCGCACCCGTTTGATGGAGTAGCAATCCAAGCGCATAGTACCAACTGGCATTGTTGGCACGTTTGGCAATAGCATTGCGATAACTGGCAATTGCTGATGCACGATGCCCCAACCCCAAAAACGCCTCGCCGAGCAAGGCATGATACTCCGCATTATCCGGGTTGGTCTGGACAGCATGTTCGGCGCATTCACGCGCTTCGGACCAGCGCGCACTCTTGGCATATGCTTTGCTCATCTGCGCTTGTGTCTCAGCAACCAGCTGTTGAGCATGCGCAGATTTGCTTTGTGGCGCGCTCTTGATTAAATCGACCGCCTGTTGCAATTCAATCAGCGCAGCCTCGGGGACACCGATGGCCAACAACACCTCGCCGAGACGCATATGATGGGCGGCCGATTTGGGGAACAAGCTGACCAAGCGTTGCGCAGCGTCGGCCGCCTGTGTCACATCGCGAATGACCAATGCCACATTGCGCAGACCACTCAACGCCCCTTCATGCTGCCCATTAACGTTGAGTGCTTGTTGATACAAATCACGTGCTTCGTGGTGGCGTTCGAGGCCACTGAGCGCATCGGCCGCAGCCACCATGGCATCGACGGCATTGCCATCAATCCCCAATGCCTGCTGGGCCACACTGAGTGCCTGGGCAAAGGCGCCTTGTTGCAACAGTACCTGACTGCGCACACTCTGCACATCGATGCGTTCTGGTGCCAACGTAGATGCGGCTTCGAGGTGTTCTTGTGCTTCGTTTGGTCGGTCGGTCTGCAAGGCCATACGACCCAGTTGTAACAACACATCCACATTCCCTGCATCGTGCTGGAAGGCACGTTGTGCCAATTCGTAGGCAGTCCCGTAGCGACCATCTTGGGCCAAGGTCTGGCTGTAGGCCAACAGCGTCCGTACATCGTTGGGATGTGTGGCGAGCGCAGATTCAAACATGTGAATGGCTTGTGCGATTTGACCGGCACCTGCCCATGCCCGACCGAATGCTTCCATTACCACGCTGCTCGTCGTATCCACGATGCGTTTGAGCGCAAACAAGGCCTGCGTCCAATTTCCTTCGCTAATGTGCAACAAGGCCGCATGCAACCACGATTGGTCATTGTGGCGGTTGTGCCACAGTGCTTTGGCAATGTACCGGCGGGCGCGTTTGGGCTGGGATCGCCGCAGGGCAAAGTTCGTCGCAATCTGCAACAACTCGACATTGGCGTCGTGATGGAGCAACGCACGTTGCAACACCGCATCTGCTTGCTCGATATGACCAAGTGCTTCATAGGCATCGATGGCATCACGGAGCAACGGAACATTGTCGGCATCAATGCCAACAGCTTTGTTGTAAATGTCAACAGCTTCGCGATGGCGTCCCAGCTCGCTGTAGGATTGCGCCATGGCATGCATGTAAGTTGTCTGTGTCGGTGCCAGTGCGACCGCCTTGCGGTAGGTGGCTAACGCCACATCGTGGTCACCCCGTTTCCACAGTGCATTGGCAATATCACCGTGGACAGCAGGGTCATTGGGGGCATGCTGGAGTGCCACACGCATGACATGCAAGGCTTGGTCGATTTCACCGCGCCGCTGCAACAGTTTGCCCAGATGGCGTTGTGCAGTCGTATTGTGTGGTGCAAGTTCCGTGGCTTTGCGCAAGGCGTTGAGTGCACCGTCTTCATCAGCACGGGCATCACATACCAGCGCAAAATCGACGTAGAGTGTATCGTCCTTGGGCTGCAACTCAATAGCTCGTTGCAACGAGGCCCAGGCACCTGCCGTATCACCGAGTTGGTAGCGGACACGTCCCAGAGATGCATGACTACCCGCATCATCGGGTGCCAATGCCAGCGCACGATCGAGATAACCCTGTGCGCGCTGCATATCACCCCGTGCCAGACAAATTCGCCCCATCTCTGCGAGCAGGGTGGGGTGATCACCTAGGCGCTGAAGCGCGTCGGTGAGGACGTCATTGGCATCATCGAGGCGGTGTAATACTTCGAGCATGTGCACTTTTTGACAGTAGAGTGACACATCGTCGTGCACATCACGCAACGCCGTATCAAAGGCTTCCAGGGCAGCAACGTAGTTTTGCTGTCGCGCATAGATCGTGCCCAACTCACTGGCAACTTGGGCGACTTGGCGCCGGTAGTTGTCGAGCAATTCGCGGAGTACCTGCGTCGCGGCATCAAGCGAGCCAAGCTCGCCATATGCCACACCGAGTTGATGGCGACTGTGCATATCATCGGGACGGAGTTTGCTGACCAATTCAAACGATTTGGCCGCACCAGACCAGTCCTTCATGGAAATCGAAAGATCAGCGACACGACGCATCATGTCGACATCCGTCGTATTGCTGTACATCGCCTTTTCGAGTTGTTGGCGCGCCTGTGCAAAGGCACCCTCGTGCTGCAAGACATCGGCAATCGCCATATGCATGGCCGGCGTATCGACACCCGCCGCCTGCAATACGTCGTGGAAGTGCACACTGTCGTAACGCAACAATCCGTTGATAGCAGGACGCGTCAACCCGAGCTCGAGCAAACGCCGCATCACAGCAACACGATCCGTGCTCATGGCCACAACTAGTGGCACAATGTCATCATCGCTACTCAGCGTACCCACATTCCAGCTGGCAAGTGGCATACTCACCAGGTGTCTGGCAACTACGATGGCACGGATGAGTGCATGGCGGAACGTCACCGTCTGCTGCTCGTAATCAAAGACCAGAATTCCCGCCCCGATCAACGTTTGTACACATTGCATCAGTGGGTCATCACTCGGTGCACCCAGCAGATGTTGGGCGACCATGGCCGTGTTGGTGATATGCGGAAATACGCTGCGCATGACATCGCCCAATGGCCACGGCTCGCGAATCGTGTGCATATCCTGGTACATGCGCATCAGGACGGTGAGGGCATCGTGTACTGCCGGATTGGTCAGCGTGGTCACCTTGGTCATCCAATCCCACAGCAATTCCCCACGCACATCGCCGGTAGTCTGGTGGGTATCCGCAGCAGTCAACTGCACCAATGCTTCTAGCCAGCGCATGCGGCTCGCCAACGCCAATACGGCGTCGTCACCCTCGATGAGAGTCACTACCCCTTCACCGTTGCGTTGGCGCACCATGGATACGACTTCACGGGGGGACAATGGGCGTAGGCTGCGGACTTCGGCCGTATTAAACCACGGGCGAAACAACGGTAATGCGTCGCTCCGACATGTCAATACCCAGCGGGCCTGTGCACCCAACGTACTCATCAGCGTCGAAATACTCGACAGCACAGCCAGCTGAATGTCGCTGCGTAATCGTTCAAGGCCATCAATGAAAAACACCAACGTGCGGTCGTTGTATTCGCGCCAGACAGGTAACACGCCCTGCGTGCTATCAGCCAACGTCTGCTCCAACGAGTCATGGAAGTGCTGTACGTCAATGTAGATGGGGAAAAAAGGCGCGTGTTTACTTTTGCCCTGACGTTGTTCTTGGGTGGCCGCAGTCGCCAGTGTGAGTGCCAAAAGCCGCACACTGCTGCTTTTACCGGCACCCGGAGCACCCGTCAACAACAGGCGAGGAGTTTGTTCGACTGCTTGGCGTAGCGTAAGCACCTGTCCACGACCACGCTCACCAGCCTCGTTGACCACCGATAATGGGGTCAACGCCCGTACCGCTACGGTATCGGGGTGACTGATAAATGCGTCTAGATAGGTTTTGAGCCAATTGTTGCCGTGTATCATCCAATACTCATTAATACTACTTAGCGTGCCCCTTCGCGTACGTCAAACCGGGTCACGAGATCAGCAAACATCATCACAATGCGCTGAATATTGCTGTCGTTCACTGCGCCACGTACCATCACCGCTTGCGGCGTTGTACCGTTGTACTGCGCAGGAATCACCATCACGTGTTCATCGGCAATGCGCATTTCTTCGTGGCGCAAGGCATCAACCAATACCTCGTAATAGGAGTCATCCAGTGCATCCACCCACCCACTATTGGCTGGTGTTTGCCACAAGGCATCGATCGTGCGTTCGGGGCCCGGTGATACCATCGCCAAGCCTTCCAAGCCGAGCACATCTACCAAACGATTGCTCACCGTCACTTGGTCGATGCCACGCTGTTCGTCGTGTTGGCTAATCATCTGCCACAACACCAACATAGCATCGTAGTCACGGGCACGCTGATCGCGTGTCGCAAGCATCAGACTCCGCATCCGCACCAACACCAACAGCTGTGCGAGGGCTTCGTGCTGCATCGCATCCAGCAACGCTGGATTGCGATAGACCACCATGGCACTCTGTTCGTCGCTGTGCGTCGACGAAATCACAAAACTATCGGTTTTGTTGGTGAATACCGGTGTCGCGGCTCCCCCCAAATAGATATCAACGGCTGCCCCTACAATGTCGTAGGCGCGCTCGCGGGCCGTCTGCATCAGTTCTGCTTGGCTTTCGGCCTCGACCACACGCAAGTTTTCGTGCTGCCAGGCAGCGAACCGCTCTGTGTATGTTTTGGTGATGATGGGTGCGGCCTGTGGTTGCACCCCCGTGTAGAGACACGAAATCGCTCCCTGCACCATGTTGCTCAACCAGGCAATACTCATCCCAGCCACAAATTGCACACTCAACACAGCCAACAATCCGTCGCTGACACGTGGCATATCCAAGAGTGCGACCACCAACAAAATGACAATCCCCATGCTGGTCGCTGCGACAGCATCACGGCTCCCACCATGCAATACTCCCAGCAGAATCAACATCAATACCACGCCAATCACTGGACTAAATATTCCACCCGTTGCACTAATCAGTAACGCAACAATCGCGCCATCACCAGCCAGGCGAAACCAATAGGGCATGCTCACCCGCTGTTCACCGATCATCATCGTGACGGTCAGCACCATGCAAATCGCAACTGCAATCTGCTCGCCACGCGTACTCCCGGCCAATGCACCCACCATGATTGCCAGCATCAATACGCGCACGGCAATAATGGCCTGCGCCACGATGTCCGTCAGCCGACGCTCCAACTGTGGCAATCGCGATGGCGGTAATTCGTTCACAATGTGCGGTAAACGGATTGATATAGTGCTCTTCATGAATGTGGGCAGTGATACGAACATAGCACCCTCTTATGCATTCTGGCAATTGCATTACGCGAAATTACATTAACATTACAAAAACATTACACGTAGTATAGTCAGATTACAATTAATTGTCAAGTAGTTTGTAATCTTTATGTAATAAATCATCAATACTCGTTGGGTTTTTCATGATTTTTCATTAACAGTGCCAGATACATGCATAGACACATCGTATGACTACGCTTTACTTCACATGATTGATATGCGATAAATGGTGTATTTTGACGCTTCGGATGATGTCTGTAATCTTTTTGTAATAAAAAATCCCTACCACATATTCGTTGCGGTAGGGAGTCAGATTGAACGGTAAACGGGTTAGCGGGCGCGTTGATCAGCGCGCGTCTGGACATCCATGGGGGCATTTTGGGCTGTATCATCGGACGGCAGCGGTGGCACATCCATCTGGCATCCTTTAGGGATGGGATTGGGTGGAGTCACCCCAAAGTAGACCTGCATAATTTGGGTGACGGCCGGTACTGCAATTGTTGCCGACCCGTCGTTCATATCACCACTGCCTTCGCTCAGGAAGACGACTTCGATGACAGGATCTTCGTAGGGGGCAAATCCGACAAACCACGAATGGCTTTGGCGGACGATGATTGTTCCGCCTGACCCATTTGGATTTTTGGTGGTAATTTCTGGACCAAACTCGGCGGTGCCTGTTTTGCCAGCAATAGAGAGACCCGAGCAGATGGGGCGGGCAGCAATATTGGGACCTTCGAGTACAGAGCGATGCATACCAAGGCGCGATAGTTCATAGTATTCTGGTTTGAAATCCAGCGTATCGACGACTTCTGGCTCGATATCTCTGACGATTGTGCCATCTGAGGCCACAATTCGGCGCACAATCTGTGGACGGTAGATGGTACCGTTATTTGCAATTGCGGCACCCGCCATGGCGAGTTGGAGTGGTGTAGATTCGAGGTTACCTTGGCCGATAGCCGCGTTATAGGTATCACCCGTCGTCCACGCAGCACGCAACGCTTGTTGCTTCCAGCCGGGTGTGGGCACACGTCCTGGTTGTTCGCCGTAGAGGCGAATGCCTGTCAGTTTGCCAAAGCCGAACTCTGTCAACCCTGCTGCGAGGCGATTGATTTGTAGACCACTAGGAATTGTCTGTTCCTTGGGTTGTAGGTTGATAACCCCTTCTTTGTTGCCACCAGTGACCGACATAAAGAAGACGTTCGACGAACGCATCAACGCCTCGGTCACGTCAATCCAGCCGTTATCACGCGGGATTGAATTCGGGAAGCGATAAAAGCGCTCGGCTACGTACTGGTCTTGCAGAATGAGGACGCCCGGGTCGCGCACCCGGGTATTGGCAGAGATAACCCCTTCTTGCAGCGCCACCACCGTATCAAACTGCTTGAGTGTCGACCCTGGCGGATACTGCCCCGAGATGACGCGATTAGTCAGTGGTGCCAGGCGTTGGTTCTCGGCGCGTTGCGCCGGCGGTGGGCTGAGCAAGGCGGACAATTCGCTACTGCGCGTTGGATCAACCCAAATATTATTGTCGTAGGACGGCCAACTAACCATAGCGAGGATACGGCCTGTTTTGACTTCTACGACGACTGCCGCACCACTTTGCAAGGGCAGATAATTGCGTTTGTAGGCAAAGTTTTCTGGCATGTTGACACGACGCTGCTCGGCGATACGAATCCAGTTGCGCAGGATTTGCTCGACTTTGCGTTGCAACGTGATGTCAATAGTCAGCACCACACTATCTCCGTCACGCGTCGGTTGCACGATTTGCGGGGCACGCACAGGGCGACCGAGCGAATCGACGATAATTGCCTCGATGCCCATCTGACCACGGAGTTGTTCTTCGTAGCTGGCTTCGACGCCACTTTTGCCGATACGGTCATCATTGAGATAGCGGGGTATGCCCAGCTCGTAGCGATTCACTTTCTTTTGGATGATTCCACACTCGACCGCATGACCAATCGAGTCTAGCAACCCCACCACCCATGAGCGGGCGGGATTTTGGCGCACGAGTTCACACGACCCTACTCGGCCAACATAGCCCAGTACATGCGAGAGTGACTGCACGTCATCACTGAGTGGGTAGCGGCGACGGTAGTCTTGCTCGATGACGACACCAGGCAAATTCCCCGCGTTTTCGCGGATTACCATGGCCGTCTTGCGGGGAATATCGCGCTTCACCACAATAGTTTGGTAGCGTGGCGTATCACTGGTGCGTACGAGTGTTTCGATCGGATTATCGAGCGTCAACGTGCGCGAAAACTGCTGGCTCAGTTGCAAGGCGGCCACCGTATCACGCGGGGGAATATCAACAATCAACCAATTCTGAATTTGGATTTTGTCGATGGTTGGTGCCACCGAATTACCAAACACCTGAATCAAGTCGGAGCGCAATTCGGGACGCAAGGCAATCTGAGTAGCCGGTGAAATCACCAGCGTACCCGTAATATCGAGAGCACTACTCAAATCCGAAAGCGCGCTGTCCACATCGCGGAGCAGCGCGGCATCTTCGCTCTCGATTGGTGAATTGTAGCGCGGGATAAAACGCACGAGTGGCGCATGCCGTTCAACAATTTGTGTGGCGCCAAACAAGGCATCTTTGGGGACGGGCAACTGCATGGGCAACATGCGTTGTGCTTGTTTGAAATCGGTCACCGGCACATCAGCGAGTTTGCTCGCTAATGCGTCACGAAGCACCTGGTCGTTTTTGAGCACAATAGCAGGCGAAATGGTCAGCGTGTTGGTAATCCCCAACACCTGGCTGAGTTCGGCAAAAACTTGCGCACGTTCATAGGTGCCGACTGCCGGCAAGTCGCTAGCACGAATGGCCACCGTGTAGATGGCACTACTTTCGGCGAGTAGGGTACGGCCATCGCTGGCATAGACCTCACCGCGGAAGGGACGAATGGGCACATAACGTGTCGTATTGCTTGATGTGGCATAGCGATACCGCGCCACTTCTGCATCAATGAGTTGGAGTTGATAGAGTCGCCCAATCAACACCATAAAAATCAGCGCTACTACAAGTTTGGGAATTAACAGGCGCATGGTTGTTCCTTGTTAGTAGACATCCAACGGTAACTCACCACGACGAATACTACGCAACCAGCGCAGTACGAGAAAAACAGGTAACGCGGGGATCACGATGACCAGCATTTCGGGGAGTGCGACTGCAGATACGTATGTGAATACATCATAACTCCCATACTGTACCAACAGCATCACCCCATTACTGATGTAGTAGATGATACCACCCAACACGACGGCCACAATAGGCAGCACCCAGCTTTCGCTGGTAATACGCGACAAAAGTATGTACACCACAGCAATCGCAGTAATCAGTGAAATGCTATGGACGCCTAGACGACTCCCACTGGTTAAGTCGAGGAGCAGGCCACCATACACTGCCCAGCGCAAGACCTTCGTAATCGGCTCGATGAGCACACGCAGGATCACCAAGAGTAACACCACATTCACAGCCCAGCCAACCCATGTCACCACGATAATTTTTTGCACAACCACGATGAACATCATCACGAGCAAGGTACGGATTTCGTAGCCAATACGTTCTTCTATTTTGTGTCGTTTTGGATTATCCATACGTAGCTCACCAATGCAGGGTTAATATAGGGTTGGACTTCGACGTAATTACTCCGTCCTTCATCGTACGAATTGCGCGTCACGCCAACAGGAATATCCGCAGGGATAAAGGCGTTGGGAAGTGATGGACCGTATTGGCGGGTCAGCCCAGCCGTCACCACCACGTCATCGACGTCAATTTTGGCTTCACGCTCGATTTCGCCCATGGTGAGCGCATCATCTTGCGCCATGGATCCCTGCAAAACGCCATGGATAATCTCGGTACCACGATAGACTTGCACGCTAATTGCACTGCTGTAATCACTAATCAGCAACACCGTTGCACTTTGTTCGTTGACTTCCGATACCACCCCAATCAAGGCGGGCGGGCTACTGTTTTGGCGAGCAATCACGGCCATACCGACCGCCACACGTTGGGCACTCCCCACATCCACGATTGCCACCCGGCGCCCATCTGACATGGTTTGTACGCTGATATTTGCGCCAATCAACAGCCAAGGGTTGCTTTGTTCGATGCGTAGTTGTTCACGCAGGCGCAGGTTTTCGATTTCGATACGCGGAATACGCAGGATTTGTGCTTTGAGGTCGCTGTTTTCTTTGCGGAGCGCATCGCGTTCTTCGAGCAGTTTTTGATAGTCAACCGAGCCAGACACCAACTCGTAGATGGCCTGATTAAACATGCGCACCGTGGTGAGTCCGGGGGTCAGAATATTGGTGATATACGCGCGTACCGGCGTGAGTGTGCCTTGCAGGTCCAGCAAAAAGAGCAGCATCACGGCAACGAGTAGTCCCCCCACAACGATACTATTGCGACGTGATCCGGGGTTGCCCTGTAACGACGTACGATCACGCATGCGTGGACTCCTCACTACCCTCGGACAAGCTCACGTTAGTACTTCAATCGGCGCGTACGCTGTGTCGACATCAAAATATCGCGGTAGACGGGGTTTTGGAATTCTTCGACCATTTTGCCGGCACCACGCGCCACGCACGACAGTGGATTTTCGGCGATATAGACAGGCATGCGTGTTTCGGCTGCAATACGGCGATCGATACCGCGCAACAAGGCACCACCACCGGCGAGGACGATGCCGTGCTCCATGACATCGGCAATCAATTCAGGCGGAGTTTCTTCGATGGCAGAGCGGATATCGGCCAAAATCGTATTAATGGGGCCCGAAATTCCTTCGCGGAGTTCGACGCTCGACACTTCGACGGACTTGGGCAAGCCGGTCAGCATATCGCGACCACGCAACACAACTTTGAGCTCTTCATCGAGGGGATAGGCACTACCAGCAGCGACTTTGGCACGTTCGGCCATGCGTTCGCCAATGTGCAAGTTGTATTCACGGCGGGCAAACTCGATGACAGCTTCATCGATTTCGTCACCAGCCGTACGAATCGAGTGATTTACCACAATCCCACCCAGTGATATCACCGCAACTTCCGTGGTACCACCACCGATGTCGATAATCATTGAGCCGATTGGCTCATCAACTGGCAGACCGGCACCGATGGCAGCCGCCATGGGCTCTTCGACGACATAAGCTTCGCGGGCGTTGGCATTGAGCGCAGCGTCGCGGGCAGCGCGCATTTCGACTTGAGTCACACCTGAGGGCACGCCGATGACGACGCGCGGACGTGGTGCAATCAGCCCTAATGAGCGATCATGGGCTTTTTCGATGAAGTGCTTGATCATCTTTTCGACGACGTCGAAGTCTGCAATCACACCATCTTTGAGTGGACGTACGGCTACGATATTAGCCGGTGTTTTGCCGACCATGGCTTTGGCGTCTGCACCAACGGCGATGACTTCTTTGGTTTTGTTATCGATGGCTACCACCGATGGCTCGCTTATGACGATGCCACGACCACGCACATGCACCAACGTATTGGCTGTGCCAAGGTCGATCCCTAGGTCGCGCCCAAACGGATCGCGCCCAAATGCACCAAAAAGCTTACTGAGTGGATTAGATATTGGCACAGGCTATTCCTCTATCGCATCGGTCTCGATGCACAACACCATCATATTATACCGTATGGGAACGAGCGACTACTGTTCCTCGAAGACAGCCTTGACACGGAACATCCCTTGTTGCGTGTCCGCACTATTTGCCAAGGCAGCATCGCGTGTAAGCGAGGCACGATTTGCATCATCACGCAGTGCGTTGACCAGATCGGTCACTTGAGCCGTCGGCTCCACACCAGTCACATCGACTGCCTGAAGTGCACTCACATGCTCCAAAATACGCGACAACTGTGCCTGCATGCCATCAATTTCACTGTCTGTTAACCGCAACCGTGCCAAATCTGCTACACGGACCACATCTGATCGAGTCAATGACATGTCGGTCTCCCCCCACAACACTACACAAAAAACCGTGCTGGTCATCTCTTGTTAATAGTACCATATGCCTAGCCCCCCTGTATGCGCCGATTATGGGACGGTTTTGGTTGCTGTGGCAGTCAATGTCGGCGTCACACTCAATACGACCGTACTCGTTACCGTTGTTGTCTGCTCGACAGTCGGCTCGATGATAGGCAGATCAAGCGTCATGAGTTGTATCACTGGCACATTTCCCACAAGTTTGACATCATCGGGGAGCGAAATAGTGACTTGGCGATAATTGTTGGCTGCATCCCACTGCCCCACCGCGGCCACAGCCCGCACGAGCGTCAACGCACCACGCTGCAAGGTGGCAGGACTCGCTACCACGTCAATAGTGACAATATCGGGATTCGCCGTCATCGTCATGCCTTCGGGGATGTCGACCAACGTCACCGCCACGGGAATGCGCATACGAATCGGTTGCACCACCGCTTCGAGCACAAGCCCGACATCAACTGTGGCAGTTTTGGCATCGATAAGCGATATGTTCGTAGGGACCAACAAACGCACTGTCTGCGTGATTGATTCCGATAAATTGGTCACATCAATCGGTGCGGTACGCATGTTCTCTGTTTTTTCGACAATATCAGAACCACCCGTAATCGATACCGTAGCTGGATTGACCCGGACCTCACGCAGGCGAAATCCAGGCGCCACATAGCCCGTGATTTGTGGCAACACCACGACCTGCTTGGCACCTGTTTTGGCACGGACATCGATGCTCACATCGACCGTATCAGGCGAAAGGCTCGCACCAGATACGGGCTTGTCTGCCTCATCGACGATAATCACTGGCAAGGAGTTCACGTAGCTCGCCGTAATATTCCCAGGAATTTCGACTACTACTTTTGCTTCTTTGATGCGTTTAATCAGTGTCTGTGATGCCTGAATTTGCACTGTGGTCTGGGGGCTCTTGATCGACGCATTTGGTGCATCAAACGCCACACTTGCCGCCGTGTAGTTGCGCATATCAACCCGAATGGGCAACTCAATGGTGCGCATCTCGTCCAAACGCAATTCGATTTGTGGGGTGTATTTTTTGTAGGTCATATACCCGACCCCCGTACGGCTATTTTCAATTGTGACGGGGAAACTTTGCACCGCCGCAGTGGCTTTACTCAAATCGACAACGGCCTTGATATCACCATCACGGATTTGATTGAGCGTGTTAATCGCAGCCCATACTTCGACTTGCGCGGTGCCATAATTGGTCACCACCATGCCTTTTTCATCGACTACCACCAGATTTGCAGGTATATTTTGCAGTTGAATCGGGACTTCAAACGTTTTGTAGTCCTCGGGATTTTGTGTGAGTGTCACAAACGTCCACAACACAAATGCCACCACAAACGACATCACCAAACGCCGTCCCGCCGCAGAAATGTGCATCATGCTGCCACCTCGGGTGTCGGCGTATCGACACGCAACAACTCGACGAGCAACGTGGCCACGCGTTCCTCATTCAGCTGGCTAATCATCTGCCCATCATGAAACATCGTAATCACGCCGGTTTCTTCGGAAACGACCACGACCACCGCATCTGACTGCTCGCTAATCCCGCGGGCGGCACGATGGCGCGTACCGTACCGGCGGGCACCGCCCATTTCTTCGCTCAGTGGCAACACCACATTGGCAGCCAAAATACGCTCGCCACGAATCAGCACCGCCATGTCATGCAGTGGGGCGTTCGGATGAAAAATTGCCATGAGGAGTGGCGTACTCGTACGGGCATCAATCAACACTCCGCGATCGGCATACTCTTGCAGCCCCACGTTGCGCTCGATGACAATCAACGCACCAATCCCCTGTTGCGAAAGTAACGTCGTGCTACGCGCGACGGTTTTGATCATCTGCAGACGGCCACTGTCGTCGGGCCTCCGTTTGAAGTTAAATTGTTGGTAGGTTTGACCGAGCGATTCGAGCAAACGGCGTAACTCGGGTTGGAATACAATCGGAATCGCCACCACCACCGCGGGTTGCAAGGCATTGACGACAATCCAACGTACCGTCTCAAATCGTACTACGATGCCCAACATAAAGACGATGGACACCACCACAATAATGCCCTGGAGCAACTGGATGGCACGTGTCCCCGATATGGATTTGAATATCCAGTAAAACATGCCCGTCACAATGGCAATATCAATCAGCGGACTCACCCCATTTAATGGATTGAGTCGCGCCAATAACCGCACAATTTGGTCGAGGATGTCATAATCTGGCCACATACCGGTACTTCTCTCTGCACGCCGCCATACCACACTAACTTTATTACATATTGTAGCACACGCATCAGTCAGTGCGTAGCCGAGGTTTGGTATGAATCAGTTATTTACGCCGTGATGGTGGTGACTGAGTGCGGCGTTGGGACAGCGGAATTTGCCGATAGTCGAACCCATCGAGCAAGATGAATTCTTCGCAGACGGCGCGATCACTCATCCGTGAAAAAATGCGTGGTTCGATGTCTTCGGGGCGACGATTACTGGTAATCACTGTGGGCAACCGGCCGTTGTAGCGATGATTGATGATTTGGAAGAGTTTTTCACGTGCCCACGGCGTCGTATTCTCGGTACCCAGATCATCGAGCACTAGGATGGCCGCATCACGAATCATCTCAAAGCGTTTGTCATATTCGACTTCACTCGATGGACCAAACGTCGAACGTAGATGGTCGAGTAGGTCGGGTACGACTGCAAACAACACGCGATAACTCTGTTGCAAGAGTTCGTTGGCAATAGCGCTCGCCAGGTGCGTTTTGCCCGTACCATAGTTGCCAAAAAGCACCAGCCAACCATCGGGTTTTTTGGCGAATTCACGGGCACGCACAAAGGCACGCTTGACGCCACGCACGTCAGCATCAAATGTCGCAAACGTCTTGTCTTGGAAGGCACTCAGATTGCTCATTTCGAGCAAATCATTGGCCGTACGCCGTTCGCGTTCGACGAGTTTGCATTTACATGGGATGAGCAAACCGAAGCGTGGATGCCCAATCGGCACGGCTTCTTTGTAGTAGCCGATGCCCCCACAATCAGGACAGCGATTCGAGGTCACTGGTATCACTCCCTCGGCGGAACAAGCCACCGTACGTGCCATCCGTGTAGCGGTCTGTATCGAGGGTCGCCGTATCGGGGGTCATCCCCTGGCGACCATCACGTGCCCAACGGGCGAGAATTTTGGCGACATAGCGCCACGAATGCGAATTCGCCACAACCGCTTCGTGGATGGCTTCTACAATCCAGGCATCTGGATAGCGCCGTTGGGCCTGCTGGATTTCGGCCAGAATCATCGGCGACACCACGCCGATGTGTTGCTCGTAGACGGCGACCACACCGAGCGGTACGGGTGCTGGTTCATCATCGAGGATGCCTTCGTGGCGTGCAGCCCAGGCTTGATTTGCCTCCGTGCGCACCAGATACCAGTTGACGGCCCGCCCGTGGGTATCGGTCCGCACCACATGCATGAGCGTACCACGTTGCACTGCCGCTGACAATCCCTCAGCCAACAAATCGCGCGGGCGGGCATGCACCGCTGTGACCTGCAGACTCTGGAGCAAGGTATCGTCATCACACAACATATCCCAACTCACTCGACGTGGGCGCACCGTTTGGCGCGTCACAATCGCAAAGACATGGAGGGTGACTTTGAGTTCGACGATATTGGCAATCTGTGGCAAGACGTGATCCACAAAGTGCGCCGGTAATGGCACCAAATGCGATGATTGTGCCGAATCAGCAGCCATGGTTTAGTACCCCTCGGGTGAACGATACGTCAAATCGGCGAAGCGCGTGGTGGCAGGATCAAAGCGCATATTCACCACACCAACTGGACCGTTACGATGTTTGGCAATATGAATTTCGGCAATGCCTTTTTTGTCACTCTCTTTGTTGTAGAGCTCGTCACGATAGATAAACATGACGATGTCTGCATCTTGTTCGATCGAGCCCGATTCACGCAGGTCGCTGAGCATGGGCACGTGGCTCTGGCGTCCTTCGACGGCACGCGACAGCTGCGACAAGGCGATCACGGGGACATTCAGCTCGCGTGCCAAGGCTTTGAGCCCGCGCGAGATTTCGCTGACTTCTTGGACGCGGTTTTCTTTGCCACGCCCCGACATGAGCTGCAAGTAGTCGATGACAATCAAATCGCACCCGTGTTGGCTTTTGAGGCGCCGCGCTTTACTGCGCAACTCCATCACGCTAATTCCCGGGGTGTCTTCGATGTAGATGGGGGCCTGCGACAAGCGCCCCATGGCTTCGAAGACGACTTTGAGTTGGTTGTCAGGGACCTGGCCGAGGCGCAATCGATGCGTGTCGATTTGCGTCTCCATGGCGATGAGGCGTTGCACGAGCTGTTCACGACCCATTTCCAGGCTAAACACGGCTACCGTTTGCTGGAAGTACATGGCCACGTTATATGCCAAACTCATCGCAAACGACGTTTTGCCGGTACCGGGACGTGCCGCCAGAATAATCAGGTCAGAGCGTTGCAGTCCACCGGTAATCTGGTCAAAATCGCGGTAGCCGGTTTGCACACCCATGACTTCGCCACGGTGTTCTTGCAGGTAGTTGAGTTGCTCGAAGTAGGTATCAACCACCGACGAAATATGCACGAAGTCCTGAGTGGTGCGCTTTTGGGCAATATCAAAGAGAAGCGATTCTGCTTTGTCGATGGTATCGTCGATTTCGCGTTGCTCGTCGTAGCCGAGTGCGGCAATCTGGGCCCCCGTATTAATCAGGCGGCGTAACGTCGAGGTGCGTTCGATGGCGCGGGCGTAGTATTCGATGTGATACGACGTCGGCACAGTTTCGATGAGTTCGCTGAGGTACAGCACGCCACCCACGTTGTCGAGCTGACCACGCCGGCGCAGTTCTTCGGCGACGGTGCGCGTATCGGGGGGGACGCGGTTATTAAAGCACTGCACCATGGCTTCGTAGATGAGTGCATGGCGTTCGACGTAAAAGAACTCCGGTTTCAACCATGATTCAATGGCAGCCAGTGCGTCGCGGTTGAGCAACACGGAACCCAGAGTAGCACGTTCGGCATCGACATTGCTTGGTAGAGTCGGTTGTGTCATTGCCCATACTCCTCTGTAGATAGGACAACGTGCCATACCGTTGGCAGTATGGCACGCCCGTTACACAGCACAATACCCTGAAACGACCAGGGAAATGGTTTAATTATTCGCCGAGTGGCGTCACATGTACCGTGACCACCGCATCGATGCCTGACATGATGTGGTAGGTGACATGGAACGTGCCTAGGCTCTTGATTGGCTCCTCGAGCAACAAGCGGCGGCGATCGATGTCGACGTTCAGCTTGGAGTGGAGCTGGTCGGCGATATCCGACGTCGTGACAGAACCGAACAAGCGGTCATTCTCACCGACGCGCTCGGCAAATGACAATGTGACACCGCTGATGCGCTGTGCCAACTGCTGTGCTTCTACGCGCAACTCGGCTTCGCGCTTGTGTTGGGCAGCCAAGCGCTCTTCGGCTTGTTTGATAGCGCCACGGGTGGCTACCACAGCAAACCCTTGTGGCAACAAGTAGTTGCGCCCGTACCCACCAGATACCTCTTTAATTTCACCGGCTGCCCCAAGATTTTCGACGCTCTTGGTCAACAGTACCTTCATCTTTGTCGCCACGATTGGCTCCTTACTCCGACTCGACGCCTATGCCATACATAGGCACACGCTCGCCTGACAAAATATGCTCCCCCCATATTACCACAGCGAATAGGCTAGGGTCAAACCGAGTTTCACCTGCGCCACGGAGTACGCTACAATCAAAGGGAGTCGCACCGTATGACCAGAGAGAGCATGATGCGCACCACGGAGATACCGCCGCTGACGTGGCAGCAGATTGCTGCTGCCCTCCCAGCCGCCCAAGCCGACATCGTCGCACAACTGGCCACTACCGCATCGCATCATGGTGCCACGCTCTACCTCGTCGGTGGGGCGGCGCGCAGTATGTTTTGTCACCAGCCGATTACCGACCTCGATGTCGCCATCAGCCACATATCCCCAACGATTGTACAAGCGCTCGCACAGACAGTCGGGGCGCGCATCGCCCCGCACGAGCAATTTTCCACGGCCACACTCATCTTCTCTGCGGATGCAGCGTTGCCGCATATCGACATTGTGCCCACTCGCCGTGAAACCTATGCCCACCCCGGGGCACTGCCACAGGTAACACCAGCCGACATCCATGCTGACCTGGCACGCCGTGATATCAGTGTCAACGCAATTGCCATTGCTGTCGTACCTGCAGGGCACTGCACGGTGTACGATCCCCACGACGGCATCGGTGATTTGCGCCGCCGCATCGCCCGTCTACTGCACCCACAGAGTTGTGTGGATGACCCGACGCGCATCGTGCGCCTGGCCCGCATCGCCAGCAGACTCCAGCTCCGCGTCACCCAATCGAGCCTCGTAGCGATACAACGGGCGCACGCTGCGCATGCGCTATCCCAGGTGTCACAGTACCGCTGGCTCCAAGAGTTGCGCAAGACGATGCACGAACCCGATCCGGGGCAGGTGCTGGCGCGCCTGCAGCAGTGGCGCGTGCTATCCGCCATCCATCCCGCCCTGCGCTATCGTCGTGCGCTACGGGTCATAGTGGCACATCCGCCCCACGACGCACGCCTCGCCCTGCTGATATGGCGCGCACCACGGCGTGCCCTGCGTGAATTTGTCGAGACCTGGCATGAATTACCAAGTAGCTATCGCCAACTCCCCGCACTCAAACAGGCGGTTGCGACCTTTCGCCGCCACCCCCACCAGCACCCGAGCCGAATTGCTGCTGTACTTCGTCCTTTCGCCGCATCACTATGTGCCAGCATTGCACTCGATGACACCACACTCGCGGCGATGCTCGCCATCTGGCACCGCGCCCAACAGGACACGCCGGCGATGCTGGCACGTGGTGCCGATTTGCTGGCAGCAGGGCTCACCCCGGGTCCACACATCGGGCACTACTTGGCGGCCTTGCAAGATGCCTTGCTTGATGGGGTAACCCAGGCATCAACCCGCGAAGCACAGGTGGACTGGATGCTGAATCACGCAAGCATTTCACATTTGCACAGACAATTGCTATAATAAAATGCTATACTTTAAAGGAATGCACTAATGTTGCATGTGGGGGGAGAGTACAACACCTATGGATGGCAAGCACATCACATTTGGCACCACCGGCTTCGACGAATTACTCGAAGCATTGCGTGAAGCAACAGAACCTCAAGATATTGCGTGGCTGGCAGAACGGTACATCGAGATTTTGCGTACCATTGCCCAATCGGAGGACAAAGAATAATGACCAACCTCCCAACATTCACGGGGACGCCGGCAGAGCGGGCACTCGCCGAGCAAATTCACGAAGTTATGCGTCTCCAAGGGCGCTTTTTCGCCTTTGATGCACCGATTCGCCAGCGCCTAAGCAACCTCATCACGTATTTTGCAGCCAAGCGCGGCAACGACGAACAAAAAACCACCAAAGAAGTCGTCGCTGCCCTGACAGCCAATGCCGCTGTTTTTGCCCAACACACGGATGGTGACGACATCGTCGTGACCACCGCGCGTGTCGGTGGGTATACCGAGACAGTCACAGACACCAAGCACAGTTTGGGGGCACGCCTCTACGAGCCAGTCAACCCGTTGCCTGTCGACGATCTAAGCGTTGTTATGACGACGACACGTCCCGTTATGCCCAAAATCGACCCGGTATATGTGTCCGATTATTGGCTCTCTGGTGGCGTCTCGAGCGATAGCGCTGACGGTGATATCGAAGTAATCGGTGACGACACAGCGGCGCCTCATATGATTCCAGCCGCCGCACAAAGCACCAAGGTGCCATATACAAACCGCGACACCCGGATTGCGCTGCCACAAGGGATTACCGTGGACATCGGCCAACCGATGGCCCAGATTATGGCAATGCACGGCGACGCCATCGTCCATGCTATGCGCAACGCTATCGAAAAAGACCCCATGAAGCGCTTCGTGATGTTTGGCAACCAGGTAGCTGCCGAGCTCGATGTGCGCTCGTTCGGCAAAAACGAAATTCGCTCAATCACGGAATACATCGAGGACGAGCGTGCCGAGCCCGTACTTGACAAAGATATTCTCGATCAGATTTTGCGCGTCAACCCGCGTTCTGTCGACTACGAACGTCAGCGCTTTGCGTTGAATGTGCGTCTCCAAAAAGACCTCGAGTTTGTCGGCGTCCCCGGAGCCAATTTGTGGGCGACACGCAAGTTGCTCGACAAAATCGGTGCCAACAAACGCATCAAGTCGGCCGACATTGTGGCGCTCGTTAATCACCTCGAAGAGGGCTTTGACGACAGCTTGACGGTCACGTCTGCAGAAACACTTGCACAGCGTGGCACCGTCGAACACAAGTTGACCTTCTTTGAGTGGGAATACGGCGTGTTGCCGTTCAACGACGCATTGGCGGCGATTTTGCCATCACAAGTCATCAATCGGCAGAACAACGCGGTGCTGACCTTTGATGTGCCACAGCGTGGCTTCTCAACCAACATCAACGTCCGCTTCCCGATTGTCGGGATTCGTGGCGGCTGGTTGCAGGGCTTCGATCAACTCTTCCATGACATCTTTGTCCCAGGCGCAGTCCTGTCGATTAGTCGCACCACCAAGCCCAACGTCTTTACGATTGCCTTCAAAGAAGGTGACGAGCGCGTCGAAGATTTACTCTACGTGGACGATAGCAAGAAAAAGAGCAAATTTGCTTTTGCGGAGACCAGCTTCACCGTCGAGGTCGACGAAGAATACTTGCCCACGCGCCAGCGCGTCGGCAACATCCGCAAAATCAAATTCTTTGAGTTTGGTGAGCGCAAAAACATCCTGGCCCTCGTTGAGAGCATCTTTGCAGGATTCGGCAAAGAAGTCGGCAGCAAACAAGAACCCATGTACCGCTTCGACTTCGAGCAACTCTTTGCGGTCGTCGCCATGTACCGCAGTGTGACACGTAGCTACCTCATGCACATCCTCGAAGAAGCCGAACAATGCGCACCCGTCAGTGGCGCATCGGGCGTCTGGGAATGCCGCGTGGAAGCCACGGGTGCAGAGCGTGCCAGCGGCGGGTCCAACTACTACGCCGACGACGACGAATAAGGAATATTCGACACGGAAGACAATGCGAGGGGCTGAGCCAACGCTCAACCCCTCGTTGTTATCATCGAAAAGAGCTTGGGATGACACAACCAACCACACTCACTGAAATGCTCGACCTGCTGCGCACTCCGAGTGCAATTACGCGGAGTCGTTTACGCATTTTTTCGGATCTGCGCGATCGTGATTACACGCCGTTTTGGACCCACTGGATGCACATCCCCGCTGAGGGGCGCACACGCATCATCACGCTGATGAACGAAATCAGCGAAGACAACCTCGAACTCAACTTCCGTATGGTGATGAGCTGGGCCCTCACCGACCCCATTGCCGAAATCCGCCAACGGGCCGTAGACGGACTCAGCGAAGAAGAGCATCCACGCATCATCGAGCCGTTGCTCACCTGTATCAGCAACGACACCAGCATGGCCGTGCGTAGCCAAGCCGCCTTGGCCCTCGCCAAATTCACCGCCCTCGTCGGCTACGGCGAATTGAGTGGGACGATTGCCCACACGTTGGTGACCACGCTCCGCCACCTCCTCGATGTCCATCGCGACACCCCTGAAGTCTACCGCCGCATTCTCGAAGCACTCGGCTCGGTGGCTGACGACCAGATCAATGCCGCCATCCAACAGGCCTGGCAGAGCAACGACACCACACTGCGCGAAAGTGCCTTGGTGGCCATGGGGCGAAGTGCGGACGAGCAGTGGTTGCCCACTGTCCGCAGCGCATTGCGCCACAACAATGCAGCCATTCGCTTTGAGGCAGCCAATGCCTGTGCCGAATACGGCGAAACTGCGGCCCCATTTGTACCACTCCTGATTGATTTGGCCAGCGAAGACGACAACGAAGTGGCCACCGCGGCCATCAACGCCCTCGGTCAAATCGCCGACGAACGGTCTATACGCGCCCTCACCCAACTCAGCAAGTCGCGCGACGCCACCAAACGCGATGCAGCCCTCACCGCCCTCGAAGAAAACGCCGGTAGTGACGACATCTTTGGCGGGTGGCGCCCCCGCACCAACAAACAAAACGAAGATTCGTACTTTTATGACGAGGACGACGAATAATGCACTACGCGTCCATTGCCGATATTACCGGCGCATATGACCTGATTTGCGTCTCCCCGCACCTCGATGACGCGGCCTTGTCGTGTGGGGGGCAGCTGATTGCGGCACGCCACCATGGGTTGCGTACCCTCGTTGTCACCGTCTGTACGGCCGTCCCTCCCGTATCGGCCCACTACAGCGATTTGGCCGTCGAATTCCACCGTGAATGGGGGCTCGACGAAGCCCAGGCCGTCACCACTCGCCTCGGCGAGGATCGCCAGGCCATGGCCATCCTCGGGGCCGACGATATTTGGCTGGGGCTCGACGACGCCATCTACCGCATGCCTCAGCACTACAACAGCCGTGAGACGTTGTTTGCCATGCCCCATGCATCCGATACGCTGGCGACACAACTCGCGCCCATTCTGAGCCAACTGGTACAGACCAATCCGCAGGCAACCTGGCTCGTCCCCGCTGGCGTAGGCATGCATGTCGATCACCTGTGTGTGTATGCGGCGGCACAATCCGCCCTCCCGCTAGCCGCAATCCGTTACTACGAAGAAGTGCCGTATGCGCTCAACGCAGAGGTGATTGCCACACGCCGCGCCATGCTCACTCCGCAGCTACACGCGACGCCCATTGGGACATATTTGGCTGCCAAAATCGCCGCCGTCAACTGCTACGCCAGCCAGATGGCGGCTTTGTTTGGCGACCCCACCACGATGCCGGCACAGCTCACCACCTATCACCAGCATATCGGCGCTGATGGTCCCGCAGAGCGTTGGTACACCTGCTAGAGGAGCACTTCATGGCGATGCTACCTGCTATCACCGTCACCTATCTCGATGCGGCTCCGTGGGATCACTTTTGTGATGCACACGAGCATGGGCATATCCTGCAACACAGCGACTGGGGACAACTCAAAGCCCAAACCGGCTGGCACGCCACGCGCATTGCCGTTGCCGATGGGGGTGAATTACTGGCTGGTGCCCAGGTCCTCACCCAACGCCGCTATGGGGTGTCGTTCTGTTATGTACCCCGTGGGCCACTCCTCTGCGACGACCCACTCATCAACCAAGCGTTAATTGCGGCCATCACCCAATTCGCCAAACGCCAGCGTGCCGTGGCGGTACGCTACGAACCTAATGTGGCCAGCGATAGTGTGCATGCAGGTCGCTACACCAAGTTCCTGGCCACTGCCGATGCCCACATCAGCGAAAGCATTCAGCCGCAGCATACCATCCTGACGCCACTTGCCGGCGACGATGCCACCCTGCTCAAGCAGATGAGCAAGGGGCACCGCGCTGACATCAAACGCGCCCAGCGCGAGGGGGTCACGGTACGCACCGCAACGAGTGACAGCGACCTCGACACCTTTGTGGCCATCATGCAACACACGGGGCAGCGCAATGACTTCGCGGTGCATCAGCGGGCCTATTACGCAGATGTCTGGCAACGCTTTGGGCGCACACAGCGGGCCACCCTGTTGATTGCGGAATTCGCTGCCAACCCAGTTGCGGCAGCCATGATTGTGGCCAATACCCAGACCGCCTGCTACTTGTATGGGGGATCGTACGAGGCCGCCTTTGCCTGTGGCGCCAACCACCTCATTCAGTGGCACGCCCTGTGCTGGGCGCGCGACCACGGCTGCCAGCACTACGATGCCTGGGGCATCCCGTATCCCAGCCACACACCACCTGCGGGTGAAACACCGCAAATGGCCGGGTTGATTCGCTTCAAAAAGGGCTTTGGCGGCAGCGATGTCAGCTTTTTGCCCGCCTACACGCATATCCTGATGCCGTGGCTCTATCGTCTGGTAGAGCGTCGTTTACCAATCTAGAAGTCGTACCTATGTGTAATGATGAAAAACTTGCCGAGGCCGAGCGCCTCGCCGCCTATTACCAGCGCGAAATGGAACGCCAGCGCGCCATGAACACCGAGTTGCGCTCGGCCGTCGCCGAATTGGCACGCACCTTCCAGGAAACACTGGCCGCCGCCGTCGAGGCCGCCGATACCGGCGACATGGCACAGGTACGCCGCATCGCCTACGCCAACAAGGCCAACTGGCAGGCGTACCTGTCACAGATTGTGCAGGCGGCTCAGCAACAGTCCAAATAATTCACCCGATCAGCACTGCTGACCGGGTGGTGGATTTACTCCTCGTTCCCTTGATTGGGGGAATTGGGGCGCCGCCGGCGCCGGAAGCGCTCGTTGTCGCCTGCTGCCGCATTCGGTGGCACTTGTGGCACCGAGTACGACTCATCGCTGCCCGCCGGTGGCGCTGGCGGACGCGGCTGGCGGCGTTCGGGTGGCAAATTGGGGCGCTCGCCCTGCGGGCGCGGGGTCTGCGCATCAGCACCACGGCGCTCGTCGCTCCCACCTGCGGCATCAGTCTGATTGCGCCGCCGTTCTGGGGGCAGATATGGCCGATCACCTTGCGGACGCGGTGGCCGGTCGCCTTGTGGACGTGGTGGCCGGTTATCGTTGGGGGTGTTGGAGCGTGCCGGTTGGAACGGGCGATCACCGTGTGGGCGCGGTGGGCGGTTGTCACCACCACGGCGCTCGTCGCCACGACCACCCGCATGGTCGGGGCGTGGTGGGCGTTGGTCATTACCGCGCCGCTCGAAGTTGCCCCGTTGACCACCGCCATTGCCCGGCACAGGGCGCTGGCGCACCGCTGCACCCACATCGTCACCACGTGACAAATCATCGGGTTTGTCTTCGAGAGCCGCCAAGGCAGCCAGCATATCCGACGATTCGAATTCCTCACGGAGCAGGCGGCGCTCGCCACGGTTGCGTTCGCGGGACACGGGTGTCACCCCTTCGGCGGTGCGGGCACGGGCCTGATTGGCGACTTCGGCAGTCGTTTCTTGGATGATTTCGGGGCTGAATTCTTCTTGGACACCGCTACTCGCCAGCAACACCGTCACCGTACCACGCAGCACATTCACCACAATCACTTCGCCGGGGCCTTCGGGGGTTTGCACCCACATACCGCGGCGAGGCAACTCAGCCTTCATTTCGATGTACTGCTCGTGTTCGTAGGCCAAACAGCAGAGCAGGCGTCCACACACACCGCTGATTTTGCTGGGATTGAGTGGCAAGTCCTGGTCTTTGGCCATTTTGATTGAGACACGCGCGTAGTCGGGCAAAAACGACGCACAGCACAAAATACGGCCACACGGGCCGATACCACCCAGCAATTTGGCTTCGTCACGGGGACCGATTTGGCGCAACTCGATGCGCGTGCGGAACGTACGCGCCAAATCGCGCACCAAATTACGGAAGTCGACGCGTTTATCGGCCGTAAAATAAAACGTCAGACGCGACCCGTCGAAGCTGTATTCGGCTTTGACTAATCCCATGGGGAGCTGGTGTTCGTCGACTTTTTCTTGACAGCGACGCAACAACTCGTCCTGACGACTGTTGAGTTGTTTCCAGCGTACTTCGTCTTCGTCGGTGGCGGGGCGAATCACCGGCTTGAGCTCGCCGACAATCACGGATTCCTCGACATCGTGGGGCAACTCAGCGACCCGCGCCATCTCCAGCCCGCGGGCTGTCTCGACGATGACGTATTGTCCTTGCGTCATGTCTGGGACTTGCGCAGGATCAAAATAGTATGTTTTCCCGGAATCCTTGAAGCGGATACCGACAACTGTTGGCATATGCGTACCCTTTTTCAAACCAATGGACGACCACACACATCACGAGCAACTCTCGTCGTTTGCCGTCATAAAGGTGTGCCCTATTGTAACATACTCTCTCATAATCCAAAATACATCTCACTATTTATAGGGCAGCATACGGAAATAGTGCATCACAATCAGTAATACTGCACTGTAGACGCATGTGCTAGTGCGAGACTATACGAAAGCATAAAAATATGCTATAGTATGTGCGTTCGACCGTACACATCAATTCAAAAGAAACCATCGGTCACTTGACGTTTACCAAATTTTATAGTATTATTCTATTTCGCTGTATACACAGCGCCGTTTGTGCATTTGTGTCAGCAAGCGAGCATGATGAATGGCATACCAACAACTACCAGGCCACGCGTCTTAGCGACGAACAGCAACGCCGGGTAGGGTATTTTTTGCATTATCGTGCGTTTTGTCATCGTAGTCACTGGTTACCGCCCACATAAAGCGAGGTCTCCATGTCTCTCAAGCGTCGTCATGTCGCCCTCCCACCACTGGTGTTACCCAACACCCCATCGAGCGAAAAAATCGCCCGCCACACCTTTGGGCAAGAGCGAGATGCCATTGAGGTTCCCAATCTCATCGAAACGCAGATGCGTAGCTTTGAGTGGTTCCGCACCGAGGGGCTCAAGGAGCTCTTCCGTGAGATTTCACCAATCACTGATTTCACCGGCAAAAACCTCGAACTCACATTTGGTGATTTCCACTTTGGTGAACCGCGCCACAACGAGCATGCCTGTCGCGAGCTTGATTTGACATTTTCGGCGCCATTGCGTGTCAACGTGCAGTTGCGCATTTTCAGCACGGGCGAAATCAAAGTCAGTGACACGTTTTTGGGTGACTTCCCACAAATGACCGAAAACGGCACCTTTGTTATCAACGGTGCTGAGCGTGTCGTAGTGTCGCAGTTGATTCGTTCACCGGGCGTTTATTTCAGCGCCGAAGAAGACAACCACACCGGGCGCAAGCTACACTCAGCCAAACTCATCCCCAACCGCGGTGCCTGGCTCGAATTCGAGACCAGCAAGCGCGATATTATCTCTGTCAAAGTCGATCGCAAGCGCAAGATGCCCGTGACGGTGTTGTTGCGTGCGATTTCGGCATGGCAAGAGACCGGCCTCAACACTGGCCACTGGTGTGACGACAGCGAGTTGGTCAACTACGGCCACAGCGAGAAAATTCTCGAGGATTTCGATTCCATCGAGCAAGCCTTTGAGCACAAGTTCATCCGCGCAACGCTCGAAAAGGATCCCACCCGTAACGCCAAAGAAGCCTTGGTCGAGCTCTACAAGCGGCTCCGCCCGGGTGACCCGCCCACACTCGAAAACGCCAAGGCCTTGCTGGAGCAGTACTTCTTCAGCGAACGGCGCTACGACTTGGCCAAGGTGGGACGCTACAAACTCAACAAGAACCTCTACGATCGTAACGGCGACATGAATCCGCCGAGCGGCGATACGCGCGTGCTCTTGAAGCGCGACATCGCCCGCATCGTCGAGCGCATCATTTTGCTCAACAACAAAGACACGCGCTTCCGCGCCGACGACATTGACCACTTGGGCAATCGTCGTGTGCGCACCGTGGGCGAGTTGATTCAGCAGCAATTCCGCGTCGGCTTGTTGCGCATGGAGCGCGTCATCAAAGACCGCATGTCGCAAGTCGAACCCGAGAGTGCCACCCCCAACAACCTCATCAACATTCGCCCCGTATTGGCGGCGATTCGCGAGTGGTTTGGTGGTTCGCAGTTGTCACAATTCATGGATCAGACCAACCCGCTCGCCGAGCTCACCAACAAGCGCCGTTTGTCGGCCCTCGGACCTGGTGGCTTGAGCCGCGACCGCGCCGGCTTCGAAGTCCGTGACGTGCACCACTCACACTACGGGCGCATCTGTCCGGTAGAGACCCCCGAAGGTCCCAACATCGGCTTGATTGGCACGATGTCCACCTATTCCCGCGTCAACGAAATGGGCTTCCTCGAGACGCCCTATCGCCGCGTCTACCGCGAATTGCCCACGGCTGCCGGCATCCTCGAAGATGCCAAAGAAGCCCAAAAGCCAGGTGGAGCGGTGGTTGCCGTGCGTGATTATCGCAACCTCATCACCGGTGAATTGTTGCTCGCCGAGGGCAGCATCATCAGCGGTAACGACATGCAGAAAGCCCTGCAAAAAGCGTCCGTCACGCTCCTGACTGGTCAGCGCTTGCGCGAAGACATCGTCAACCCCAAGACGGGCAAGACGATTGGTGAATACGGTCAGGACATCAGCGCCAAAATGGCCAAAGAAATCGCCGCATTGCCGCTACGCGTCGTACAAATCATGCCCGTGGTATCCCGCGATGTCATCTATATCACGGCCGACATCGAAGAAACCTGGGCTATTGCACAGGCAAATGCACCCATGGACGAGATGGGGCGCTTTGTCGACCAAATCGTCTCGTGTCGTATCCACGGCGAATTCGAAGACATCGAAATCACCAAGATCGACTACATGGACGTGTCACCCAAGCAGGTCGTCAGCGTGTCAACCGCGTTGATCCCCTTCCTCGAACACGACGATGCCAACCGTGCCTTGATGGGTTCCAACATGCAACGCCAGGCAGTACCCTTGCTCCGCCCTGACGCTCCCATCGTGGGCACCGGCATCGAGCACTTGGCTGCCCGCGATAGTGGCCAGGTCATCGTGGCCAAGCATGCCGGAGTTGTCGAGAGTGTCACCGGCGACAAAATTGTAGTGGTGCGCTGCGACGCCAAGGGTAATCCGTTGCTCGACGAGCATCAGACACCCATCCGCGACGAATACTTGCTGCGCAAGTTTATGCGCTCCAACCAGGATACCTGTATCAATCAGCGCCCATCCGTGATTAGCGGTCAGTTTGTCAAACAAAACGACGTGATCGTGGATAGCTCGTCTACAGACAACGGTGAACTTGCCCTCGGTCAGAACGTGCTGGTCGCGTTCATGCCCTGGGAAGGTGGCAACTTCGAAGACGCCATCCTGGTCAGCGAACGCTTGGTGCGCGAAGACGTCTTTACCTCGATTCACATCGAGCGCTACGAGACCGAAGCCCGCGAAACCAAACTCGGACCCGAAGAAATTACGCGCGACATTCCCAACGTGGGTCCCGATAGCCTGCGCAACCTGGACGATCACGGCATCATTTATGTGGGTGCTGAAGTCCATCCCAACGATATCTTGGTCGGCAAAATCACCCCCAAGGGTGAAACAGAGCTGACCGCCGAAGAGCGCTTGTTGCGCGCCATCTTCGGTGAAAAAGCCCGCGAAGTCAAAGACAGCTCGCTGCGCGTGCAGAACGGCGTCCGTGGCAAAGTCATCGGCGTCAAGCACTTCGATCGCGATGCCAATGCCGATGTCGATTTGGCCGTCGGTGTCAACCAGAAAGTCCAGATTTTGCTCTGTCAAAAGCGCAAAATCTCGGCCGGTGACAAAATGGCCGGCCGCCACGGCAACAAGGGTGTGGTCAGCCGCATCCTGCCCGTCGAAGACATGCCCTTCCTTGAGGATGGCACGCCAGTCGATATCATTCTCAACCCCATCGGCGTACCGAGCCGTATGAACCTCGGTCAGATCCTCGAGACACACCTCGGCTGGGCCGCAGAACGCCTCGGGATGCGCATCGCAACCCCGGTCTTTGACGGTGCCACCGAAGAAGACATCCAGGGCTGGCTGGGCAACGCCGGCCTACCCCAAGACGGGAAAGTGCGCCTCTTTGACGGCCGCACTGGACTCCAGTTCCACAACCCGGTGACTGTCGGCTACATCTACATGTTGAAGCTGGCCCACTTGGTCGAAGACAAGATTCACGCCCGTTCGACCGGCCCTTACAGCTTGGTCACCCAGCAGCCACTCGGCGGTAAAGCCCAGTTCGGTGGACAGCGCTTCGGTGAAATGGAAGTATGGGCGCTAGAAGCCTACGGTGCGGCCTACATCCTGCAAGAGATGCTCACCGTCAAGTCGGACGACGTGGTTGGTCGCGTCAAGACATACGAAGCAATTGTCAAAGGCGAACCCATCAAGGAAGTCGGTGTCCCAGAATCGTTCAAGGTGCTCATCAAAGAGTTGCAGTCACTGGGGCTGTCAGTGGACGTCTTGTCCGAAGACGAGATTCCCGTACAACTCAACGACGACCTGGACGACCATGTACAGCTCGACGGCATCAATATTTCTGGCCGAGAACGCGACGAATAGCAGGGAATGCCCTAGGGAGTTCAACCTATGCTTGAGATTAATAACTTTGAATCGATTCGCATCAGCCTAGCATCACCCGAGGCCATTCTTCAGTGGTCGTTTGGCGAGGTTACCAAGCCTGAGACTATCAACTATCGTACGCTCAAGCCAGAGCGTGATGGGCTCTTCTGCGAAAAGATCTTCGGCCCCACCCGCGACTGGGAGTGTCACTGTGGCAAGTACCGCCGCGTACGCTACCGTGGTGTGGTCTGCGACAAGTGTGGTGTGACTGTCACGCGCTCCAAGGTCCGCCGCGAGCGCATGGCCCACATTCAACTGGCCACACCGGTCAGCCACATCTGGTTCGTCAAGGGGGCGCCGAGCCGCCTGAGCCTGCTCCTCGATATTACGCCGCGCAACCTCGAGCGTGTCTTGTACTTTGCCGCCTACATCGTCACCCACGTCGACGAAGAAGTACGCGACGAAGTGCGCCACATGCTCGAAACCATGTATGACAGCATGATTTCCACCCTCGAAAAGGGTGCCGACGACAAGCATGGTCAGATTGCCACGACGCTGACGCACGAATTGCAGAAGCACGAAGACGCCTTTGAAATCAGCAATGCGGATGCCGAAAAGCGCCAACTGCAGGTCGATTACGAAACGCTACGCACCCAGCTCGAAGAGCTCGACGAAGAAGTGACCGAGGAAGAAATCCTCTTCCGCGGACGCGTATTGGTCGAAGAAGGGCGCAAAATCACTGACAAAACGCTCGATGCACTCGAGGAATACTACGAACAAGAGCTCAGTGCGATCGAAGCCAAACATCTCGCCAACGAATCAATGCGCGATGCCACGCGTGAACAGCGCGAGCAGGCCGCCCGCGACCAACACAGCCGCATCGACGAAAAGCGCGACCGCGACATCGACTCCTTGCTCAAGGAAAAGAAGAAAAAACTCGATGCCCTCGATGCCATCCGCATCAAGCGCATTTTGAGCGAATCTGACTACCGCGACTTGCGCGAAGTCATCGAGGCGGTCAGCGACTACAGCAGCAAAAACGGCAACCACGACGTCCACATCAACGAGGTGTGTCGCGTCGAAATGGGTGCGAGTGCCATCCGTGGCCTCATCGAGCGCACCGTTGATCTCGACGAGTTGGCAGACGTCCTGCAGCACGAAATCAACGTTTCGCACAACAGTCCCAAGCGCAAGAAACTCGCCAAGCGCCTGCGCGTGGTCGAAGCCTTCCGCAAGAGCGGCAACAAACCAGAGTGGATGATTATGACCGTATTGCCGGTCATCCCACCCGATCTGCGCCCGATGGTGCAACTCGATGGTGGCCGCTTTGCCACATCCGACCTCAACGATTTGTATCGCCGTGTCATCAACCGCAACAACCGCCTCAAGCGCCTTATCGAGCTCAACGCACCGGACATTATCGTGCGCAACGAAAAGCGCATGCTCCAAGAAGCCGTCGATGCCTTGATCGACAACGGTCGCCGTGGCCGTGCCGTGAGTGGCAAAGGCAAGCATCGCCTCAAGTCACTCAGCGACATGCTCAAAGGTAAGCAAGGTCGCTTCCGCCAGAACTTGCTGGGTAAACGTGTGGACTACTCGGGCCGTTCGGTCATCGTGGTCGGTCCCAACCTCAAGCTCGATCAGTGTGGCTTGCCCAAAAAGATGGCCCTCGAACTCTTCAAGCCGTTCGTGATGCGCCGTTTGGTCGAAAAAGGTACCAGCAACATCAAAGCCGCCAAAAAACTCGTCGAGCGCGTTAAACCCGAGGTGTGGGATGCCCTCGATGAGGTCGTCAAAGACTACCTGGTGTTGCTCAACCGTGCGCCGTCGTTGCATCGCATGTCTATACAAGCCTTCCAAGTCAAACTCATCGACGGGTCAGCAATCCAGTTGCACCCGCTCGTATGTACGGCCTTTAACGCCGACTTCGACGGCGACCAGATGGCGGTGCACGTGCCGTTGTCCATCAAAGCCCAGGAAGAAGCGCGCTTGCTTATGTTGTCCAAGTACAACATGTTTTCACCAGCGACCGGCGACCCCATCATCACGCCATCGCAAGACATCGTGCTGGGGTGTTTCTATCTCACCATCGTGCGCGA
>CAZIKU010000014.1:0-40224 GCA_964539815.1 uncultured Klebsiella sp.
CGCGCACCAAGACGCCGTCACGCACCAAGTTCCCCACCTGGACGCGCACGCCGTAAAAGAAACACCCGCATGAGTGCCGCGCGGCACTCATGCGGGTGAATGATGATAGTGCTTAGCTGGCGAGAAATGCCTCGAGTGATGCCACATCCTTGATCGAATGGGTCACAGCATCTGGTGCGATGCGTTTGATGAGATTTTTGAGCACTTCTCCAGCACCAATTTCCACAAATTGTGTGACGCCATTGTTGACCAAATACTGAATGGTGCTTACCCAGCGTACTGGTGAAACGACTTGTGCGGGGAGTTCGCTGCGTATCGCTGCCACGCTGGCGAGGGGTGTTGCGGTGATGTTTGATATTACAGGGAGTCGCGGTACAGCCATGGTGGTGGTGTCGGTGGCGTCGGTCAGTGCGTGTGCAGCATCACGCATCAACGGGGAATGGAACGCGGCACTCACGTTCAGTGGCAAGACGCGTTTGGCACCGGCCGTTTTGAGGGCCTCGCTGGCGCGTGCCAAGGCTGCGCTCGCGCCGCTAATGACTGTTTGGCCGGGTGAATTGTAATTGGCGACCACCACGGTGTCATCGGGTGTACTGACTTCGGCACAGACGCGATCGATGATATCATCGTCGAGCCCAATGACTGCGGCCATACCACCACTGGTGGCGGCGGCCATCAATTCGCCGCGACGGCGTACCAAGCGGATGGCATCTGTGGGGGTGAGACTCCCAGCAGCCGCCAATGCTGAATATTCGCCGAGGCTGTGACCTGCCACTGCAACCGCATTGCTGGTCGTATAGGTGGTGATGGCGTTTACATCGCCGGCCATAGCAGCGAGAACGGCAAGTGATGTCGCAACAAGTGCTGGTTGGGTATTGTCGGTTGCGGTGAGTTGGGCTTCGGGACCGTTGAAACACAGCTCGCTGACTGACCACCCCAGTGCCTCATCAGCGAGTTGATACATGGCACGTGCTGCGGGGAACGTGGTAGCGATGGCGTGGCCCATGCCAACGACTTGTGAGCCTTGCCCGGGGAATACGAAGGCACGACGCATATGCGGTTACTCCTTGGTGGGAATACCCCATCGCACGACTGCGGAACCCCATGTAAGACCACCACCAAACGCAGTAAAGAGCACGATGTCACCTTGTTGCAGGCGCCCTGCGGCTGCTGCCTCGGTGATGGCAATCGGGATTGTGGCCGCCGATGTATTGCCATAGCGGTCGAGGTTGATGAAAAACTGCTCGATGGGGACATTGAGACGTTCGGCGATTGCTTCAATGATGCGGCGATTCGCTTGATGAGGGATGACGACGTTGACGTCAGCAAGAGTCAATCCTGCTTGACTGAGTGCTTTGAGTGAAGATTCTTCCATGCCGCGCACGGCGAGTTTGAAGACTTCACGGCCATTCATTGTCAAGTGCTGTTTGTGCTGTTCCAATACGTGTGGAGTAATCGGCATACAAACACCACCTGCCTCGACCATCAGCAAGTCTTCGCGGTTGCCATCCGCACCGAGCACAGATGTCAGTAATCCGAGGGGTTGTGCTGTCGCCTCGAGGACTACAGCCCCGGCACCATCACCAAACAACACGCAGGTATTGCGGTCGTTCCAGTCGATGTAATGACTCAGCACATCGGCCGCACAAAAAAGGATGCGTTTGGCCATGCCACTCGCAATCAGGCTTGTGGCAATGCTGAGGCCATACACGAATCCGCTACACGCGGCCGCAACGTCGAATGCGGCTGCACGGGTAAGACCGAGTTGTGCTTGAACGAGACAGGCAGTGGCGGGGAGGGGACGATCGGGGCAAAAGGTGGCAACGATGACCATGTCGATGTCGTTGCTGCCGATTCCAGCCATGCGCATGGCATCACGGCCGGCAGAAGCAGCGAGTGTGGATGTGGTTTCGCCAGCGCTGACAATGCGACGTTCACGGATGCCGGTACGACTGACAATCCATTCATCGGAGGTATCGACGATTTTGGATAAGTCTTCGTTGGTGACAATCTTGGACGGGACACTCATGCCCCAACCAGTGATGGCAGCGTGCATGCTCATTTGATGTCAGCCTTGCTAATACCAACCGGTGTTCGTAGCAGTACCACGAACACCGGGTGAGCGACCTTGCGCAATAGACGAATTATTCTGCTGACGGGGTGGCGATCGTAATCACCTGACGGCGATTATACTGACCACATGATTTGCACGCGTAGTGTGATTTCATCAATTCACCACAGCTTTTGCAGGTGATGAGATGTGGCGCAGTCAAGCGCTGGTGTTGTCGGCGGTTGCCACGGCGATGGCGTGATACTTTGGTCTTCGGTGCTGCACCCATGAGCGTTACTCCATTCTTGGTTCGTTGGTTGACGACTGTTTGAGCAACGCCTTGAGGGCGGCAAACCGTTCGTCACTTGGTTCTTCGTGACAACGACAGACTTCGTTGTTGAGATCGACTCCACACCCAGTACATAATCCGCGGCAATCGTTTTTGCAGTACGGATTAAGTGGTATTTCCAGAAGTGCATACTCGCGAACTGCAATCCCCAAATCCAACATGTGATGTTCGTCGATGAAAAACACATCAACATCGTCAGGTTTTTGCAGTGCAGCGCCTGTATTCACATCTACGGTGGCAATAAACTCCTCGACAAAATCGAGCGCAACTGCAATGTGAGCTGGCTGAAGACAGCGCACACACTGCGTAGTGATACGCCCAGCTGCCGTACACTTGACATACACACCATCGAGGGTACGGGTAAAGTGTACTTGCCCATGAATATCGCGAAACACTTCGCTGTCGTGGAGCGGCAGCATTTCTTCGCTAAATTCATGTTGTCGGCGCGCACCAATCGGCTCGCGTAGCAGTTGGGCCACGTTAAAGGTGAGCGGAGAACGGTCTTTACGTTTCATACAAACACCTTAGACGCAACGCATCCCGAAGATGAATTATAGAGGAGATAATGAACGATGTCAAAAAATTAGCACCCGAATTACGATTCCGGTGTGTGGTTACGCTGCATGCGATCGAGCTCATTCAAACCGTTCTGTACACTCAACATAATGCGGTCGAGCCGAGATTGTAATTCTTCGAGTACTTCGCGGGCATATTCGTCTGCACCACGGCGGATTTCTTCGGCTTCTTGATGCGCTTCTTCGATGATGCGTACTCGTTCGAGGTCGGCGGCATTCATCATGCCTTGCTCGCGCATGCCACTCGTGATGCCTGTTGTTTCGGGGCGGACTGATATGCGCGTACTGGGTACCGTGCGAATTCGATCAATAATATCGAAGATTTGTCGTTCCTCGAGGATGACCAGCTGGGTAAATGGTACATGCTGTGATTCGTTGACAATCGATTCGAGCTCGTTGAGGAGTTCATTGATACTCACGTTACCCTCCATGGCGCCGATCGGCATAGACACGGTGGAGTGCATCCACGACGTGTGGTGGCACAAGCCACGAAACATCTGCCCCGAGTGACGCTAACTCACGTACCCGCGTCGAACTAAAATAGGTGTACTGATGACTTGCCATAAAGTATACCAAATCAATGTCTGGTGCGAGACGCTGGTTGACTTGCGCCATTTGGAATTCCGACTCGAAGTCATTGGCCGCCCGCAGGCCACGGACGACGACACTCGCACCAATACTTTTGGCATAGGCGACTGTCAACGTACTATAGGTCTCGATGCGGATTTTGGGCATGTGTTCGGTCGCTTTGCGCAAAAACGCCACACGTTCGGCCGTCGAAAAGAGCAAACGTTTGTTGTCGGGACGGTCAAATACTGCCATCACAATCGTATCAAAGATATGCGATGCACGTTCGGCAATGTCGAGATGACCATTGGTGACGGGATCAAAGCTGCCAGGATACAGTGCGATTGTCATGCATTGACTCCTCTAGTGCGTCGTGGGGTGATGAAATAATGTAAAGCATGATCCACCAAATTGACGAAAATCACAGCGGATGTATGCACCGTACTGCGCTTCGAAGGTGACGTGGATAGAATGACCAATGATGAAAATTCCATCAGGTGCGAGCAACTCACTCGCAACCACCTGTGCCACCGTGTCATGAATGTGTGGGTCCGCATAGGGAGGATCCATCATGATCAGGTCGTACGGCGTCATCCCACGTTGTTGCTGCAAAAAGCGTGCCACAGGTTGTTGGTAGACTTTGGCACGCTGGATGAGTTTGGTGTGGGTGAGGTTTTCTTTAATCACGAGGCATTCGGCTGATTTCTGTTCGACAAAATCGCACCATTCCATGCCACGTGATAATCCCTCAATCCCAATGGAGCCTGTGCCCGCATACAGGTCGAGCATGCGCCCACTGAGTGCTCCCATGCCGTTGAGAATCGAGAAGAGCGATTCTTTGACGCTGTCCAGCATCGGACGGGTGCCATTGCCGCGTGGTCCTTTGAGGTGATGTCCCTTGGCGCTCCCAGTAATCACACGCATAGGCTACCGCCCCACCTGTAAGCGCCGAATCAAATTCAACGACAGATCTTGCTCGTGTTCGAGCATTTGGCGTTGTGTTTGTACGATGTCGTACGCGACGCGCTTGAATGTCAGTTGATGCGATTCCATGTCCAAAATTGCATATGCTGCCGTAGGATCACCGTCGCGTGGTTGCCCAACGCTGCCAGGATTCACGAAGTAGCGCTCATGTTCGTTGAATGTAATCGTGGTGTTATTGGTTGGACGGACTGGTCCGCTGGTGTGCCCGTCAGTGTTAGTGACCAGATAGATTTGCAGGTGTGAATGCCCAATAAAACAGACATGCTGTGGGTATTGTTGATGCTGCAAATAGGCCCAATTCAGCTCTGCTTGCATTGGTTGATATAAATACTCCCACACCGGGTCACGCGGACTGCCATGGACGATATAGTAGCGTTCTCCCATATCGCGAAACAACGGCAATTCGGCCAAATACTTGGCATATGTTGCATTGAGTTGCTTGCCGTTCCAGATATTGGCACGTTTGGCATCGATGTTGAATTCCTGGATGTTGACTTTGTTGCTGCCGATACAGGCTAAATCATGGTTGCCCGCAATCATGACTGCATCAAGGTCGAGCATGCGTGCCATGCATTCGTTGGGACGCGGCCCGTAGCCAATGGTGTCGCCTAAATTCCATACGATGTCGTATCGCCCGTGGGCATCGTTCAAGACGGCTTCGAGCGCCACAGAGTTGGAATGAATATCCGATACTACTAACACACGCATGGCCGTACCTTTATACTTGTTGCGCCTACCCTATTGCGTAAAGTATCTACTATGTAGTATAGTATTGACATGATACTGTGTAAGTTGGGGGTGTGGCATGTCAAATGGAGTGACGCATTGCCCATATGTAGGGCTCCGACAAAACAAATCGATTCAGTTTTCAACGCCGACAGCAGAGCACCGTTGTTATGTGAGTGGCGATGCACTCGACATTCCTGTCGACCAAGCGAGTTATTGCTTATCACAATTCCATACACAATGTCCATTATACATGGGAAGTTTGTCTACGCCAAAAAATCCACCAGCAAGCGTCAGTAAACCGCGCGAAAAAGCCAAACCAGCCGTGTTTACGCCTGCCCGTGAACAACGCAAAGAATCATACACACCAGACGACATCGAAGACCCATGGCAACCGGCGACGGTATCGCGTCCGTCAGCCCGGCCCCGTGCCCCTGAGGCCACGGGAAGTTATGCACTCTTCTATGTCGCACTAGTGATGATCCTCGTATTAGCAGGGGGTATTTACTGGTATGCCACCCAAATGCTGAATACGGATAGTACCGCCCAAGAGATACAACCAGATGCCACCACACAAGTGCTAGAGGCATTGCCGACAGAGGTACCGGCCACGGCAGTCCCTACTGCTGTGGCAGAACCATCACCGATGCCGACGGATACCCCGGCAGTCATGATTGTGGTGGCGACGGCGACACCACAGGCGCTGGCAACGGCGCGTCCAACTGCCCGTACCGTGATTACCTTTACGCCGTCGCCAGCGAGTGGTGATGGGGCTGCTGGTGCAGTCGCAACGGCGACAACTGCGCCCAGCACACAAACGATGCAACTCTGGCTCTACTACGGAGATGCGAGTGGCACGCTACTGGTGCCCGTGCAACGTTCCCTTACGGTGACCGGCAAACGGGTAGCAGGCACGGCCATGTCAGCAATGATTGAGGGACCGCGTAATGGATTACAACGTCTCATATTGCCTGATGTTGTGCTCAAGTCGCTATCAATTAAAAACGGCACCGCCTACGTCGATTTCGACAAACGACCGACTGGAGTTGGCGATGTGCGTGGCTTTGCAGCAATGACGCTCACGTTGACGCAGTTTAATTCAATCCAAAAGGTCAAATATCAGATCAACGGCGCAGACATGCCTGCCGAAAACGGTATCAGCGAGACGCGCCCGTTGATTAATCTCACCAATCCCGATAACTTGGGGGCTGATGCGTACCCTGCGGTCATCTACTTTGTGGCCAATGACGGCATCCACGATGTGCCGGTGACGCGCCTCGTACCGCGTACCAACAACGTGTTGGAAGCCACAATTCGGGCATGGCTGGCAGGTCCTGGACAATATGCGAGTGCGCTCAAACGCGTTGTTCCTGATGCAGCGCAACTGCGTGGTGTGGCCTTGCAAAATGGTCTAGCGACTATCGACTTCACTCAGGCATTCGCTGATAGTAGCGATCGCCCGGCTGCGATGCGCACGCTGGTGGAGACGGCTACGAATGTGAGTGGTGTCAAAAGCGTCCAAGTCCTCGTCGAAGGCAAATTGATTGGCCAGCTGTGGGGCAACGACTACAACCGCACCTTCGAGGCACGTGTCATCAATCCTGAGTAATGCAGGTACTGCAGTGTCATCCCCCGACCGCCACACGCGGTCGGGGGATTTCGTGTGGTCGCACTATACTTCGGACTCGTTCACACCACTGCAATACGCAAACGATTGCGCCACGTGGCTAATGTTTCTTTATCGAGGGCAAACGAGTCCTCGTCAGCAAACATGAGCGCATCGAGCACATCCACGATGATCTGCTCACCGACAGGGACAGTTTCTTCATCGAATACATAGGCATCGTCGTCGCGCTCGTCATCATCTGTGTCATCCTCGATGTTGGTGACACGAGAGTGATACGCTTTGAGTGCCCATTGTGCGAGTTGCGCCATTGTGACAGCGTCGTTCAAATACACATCAATGGCGTTGGCGATGGTTTGGCGGGCGTGTGGTGGGGTGAGCGTGGCAATATTGGGGTTTGGCAGCATCATTTTTCTTCCTCTGTGAGTGGGATCAACGACTGATTACATTGTGCCCAAAAACCGCAGCCACGGCAACGCGATACCTGCTGGTGTGAGCGGGCACATTCCATCTGTGTCGCATCGTACTGCATTTCACCTACAGTTGCAATGACTTCGGCACGTGTTTCTGCCGTATAGTCGACACGGAAGGTATGCTCGGCGTAGCGCAATAATCCGTACGGTGGACGTTCGCCGTAGCACTCTTCGACGAGGACACAATACGCCATGAGTTGCATCAAATCGGAGTCGTACGGCTTTTTGGCGCGCCGTGTTGGTTTGACTTCCACTGGAATCAGCCCTTCGCGGCGGCGCACCAGGTAGTCGGGTTTGCCGACCAGTCGCAAGCGGTGCGACACCAGTGGCGCATCGAGGGGCAACATGCCCCCCACATCACTGCGCACTGTTTCGCCCCACGGCACTCCACTCTGGCGGCGCATGCGTAGTGCCACATACCATAGCAGCGCGACGATGCAAATCAGCGCTACGAGTACGGTAGGTGTTACCATGGCCACCATCCCAACCACATCGCTACGGCGATGAGTGAGACGGCAATGGTGCAAATCCAGGCGATGGTAGTGAGCGTACGTGATAGCCAGACCAGGCAACCGTGTTGTCGATGGGCGCTGACGCCTCGGGCACGCCTTGGCATGGCATCATCTGGTTCCCAGCCCTGGATGCGTTCGAGCCACCACGAACGTCGGCAGTAGAGATAACTGCCGACGTCGCTGGCGTTGATATAGTGGGGATATTCGTCGTGGGGGTGGGGGGACGGGCTATTGCCCGAAGATTGATGTGCCATTGAGCCACCCTTGGATGTCGCTGATGGTCACAATCACCATCAATGCCATGAGTGTCATGAATCCGGCCATGTGTACCATGGCTTCGCGTTCGACGGGGATGCGCTTACGTCGGATGGCCTCGATGAGGGCAAACAAAATGTGACTGCCATCGAGTGCTGGAATCGGCAACAAGTTGAAAATTGCCAAGTTAATGCTGATGAGTGCCATCCAGTTGAGGTAGCCGTACCACCCGTCACGGTCAATGATTTCGCCAGTACCACGAGCCATGCCAATCACACCGGTCAATCCGGCGTTTTCGACGGCTGGTGCCAAACCGAGCAGCCCCTTGAGGAATGTCTGCAAGCCGTCGAGCATGGCCAGCGAAATGACGAGGGTTTGATGGGTGCCCAATTGTACGGCTTCGACGATGCCAATCGCCTCGGTGTGTGCGCGCTGCGTAAATCCGATGCCAAAGCCGATTCGCGCTTCGCCGCCTTCAGGTTGCCACGGTCCTGGCACAATTTGGAGCGTCATTGGTTGTGTATCGCGCAAAATGTCAACGGGAATGGACTTGCCCACGTTTTCTTTGGCGATGGTGCCGATGTCCATGTCACGCGTGATTTCAGCGCTGTTGTTGACGCGGAGCACCACATCACCCTCGCGCAGACCGGCTTGTGCCGCAGGTGAATTGGCATAGACGGCATTGATGACCACACCAGTGTCATAAATGACTTTGCCGTTGTGGTAGACGAGCCCCGCCAGAATCGCAATAGCGACCAGCAAATTCATGGCTGGACCAGCAACCAGCACAATGATGCGCTGAATGATGGGGGCTTCACGGAGGCTGCCGATGCCGTAACTGGCACCGTCACCCTTTTCATCGTTTTGTTTGAAGCGGACAAAGCCGCCCAATGGTAACCAGTTGAGCGTATATTTCACGCCGTTGCGTTCGGCGAATGTCCAAGCACGCGGTGGCATGCCTATACCGAATTCGTCGACGCCGATTTTGAAGGCACGGGCACTCCAAAAATGGCCGAGTTCGTGGGCAATAACCAATACACCGAGTAGGACGACAAATGCCACAATGCTGATTATGGCTGTCATGGAGACCTCATTTCGTCATGATGAAAACCAGCGACCACACGTTTTCTTTCTCTATGACGTGTATTGTAGCCAAAAAGTGCGCACGATCAGGTAAGGATGTGGTGAGAAAATCAGCCTACGCTATTGAATGCCGACCATATGCAGCGTCAAGTAGATGATTGGCACCATAAATAGCACACTGTCGATGCGGTCGAGCATCCCACCATGTCCGGGGAAGATGGTGCCTAAATCCTTGATGCCGAGTTGGCGTTTCATCAGGGATTCAGCCAGATCGCCGAGTGGACCGATGACGCCGGTCAACAGCCCAATCAAGATACCACCCCACCATGGAATCGGCAGCCCAAAGAGCGATGTACAGGCCATTCCCGTCATGATCGCGCCAACAACTCCACCCACACTTCCTTCCCACGTTTTTTTGGGACTGATGTGTGGTGCCAGCAGATGCTTGCCGAATGTTCGACCGCTGAAATACGCAAATGCATCGCATATCCAGGTGCTCGCAAGTGTGGTGATAATCCAGGCTGTGCCAGGTGCCACATAGCTTGCGATGATTCCCGAGCCGAGTGGCGTCGTCATTGCACGCATCCGAATGACAAATGAGAGGAGATATGCCACATACCAGACGCTTGCCATGGTGAGCGCCCAGCCAGTATATGCGTGGGAATGCTCGGCATAGCGTAACATGACGATGAGCGAAACGACGACACCAGCAACCAGCACTGCTTCTACGCGGGCGGGGGCAAGATACGTGGTTGCCACAATCGCTAATCCATAGCCATAGCCGACGTAGGTATAGGCTTTGATGGATTGTGCGGTAAGGGCGGTGAACAGCTCAAAGAGTCCAATCATGCTTGCTACCGCCACAACGACCGCAACGGACCAGACATCCCAGTAAATCGCGAGTACCAATACGGGAATGAGTGGCAACACGGTCAGGAGGCGTTGCAATGTGGGGTTACGTTTTGGAAGTGAGTCCACCGAAGCGTCTGTCGCGTTTGGCATAATCGTTCACTGCCTGTTGCAATAATTCGGGCGTGAAATCGGGCCAGAAAACCGGACTTGTCCAATACTCACTGTAGGCTGCTTCCCAGATAAGAAAATTCGAAAGACGCCATTCCCCGCTTGTCCGGATAATAAAATCAGGATCAGGGATACCACGAGTAGAAAGGTGCGCACTGACCAGCGACTCATTGATGGCGCTCGCAGGAACACCACTTGCAACGATGGCTTGGATGGCATGTACGATATCGTTCCGCCCGCCGTAGTTGAACGCCACAGCCAAGGTAATCCGCGTACAGTGACTCGTACGGGCTACAGCGTGACGAATCTTTTCTGCGAGATGAGGCAACACGCCATCAAACGTCCCAAGATGGACGATTCGCACATTTTCGTTGAGCAGGTTATCAACTTCGCGGTCGAGGAATTCACCAAGCAACGTCATCAGTCCTTGGACTTCGAGTGATGGGCGGCGCCAGTTTTCTGTGGAAAATGCGTACAGCGTCAAAAACTGCACACCGATGTCGGCAGCGGCACGAATGATTTGGCGGATGTTTTCGACACCAGCACGATGACCAGCATGGCGTGAAAGCCCGCGTTGTTTGGCCCATCGACCATTGCCATCCATGATGATGGCGATATGGCGTGGGGCGGCACTGGTCGGCTGTGATGTCGTTGCGTCGCTCATGATCGATTAGATCTCCAGCACTTCGGCTTCTTTGTTGGCACCGATATGCTCAAGCTCGCGCGTCGCCTTTTCGACGTGTTCTTGGAGTTTTTCACCACCGCGGCGTTGTTCGTCTTCGCTAATCATCTTTTCGCTCTCGAGCTGTTTGAAGTCATCGAGTGCTTCGCGGCGGATGTTGCGCAGTGCGACTTTGGCTTCCTCGACTTTGACGCGCACCTGTTTGACCAGTTCTTTGCGGCGTTCTTCGGTGAGGGGCGGCAGATTGAGGCGTACGATACGACCATCGTTGTTGGGATTTAAGCCCAAGTCGGACACTTTGATGGCCTTTTCGATGGCTTTAATCATGCTGGTATCAAAGGGTTGAATTGCAATGGTACGGGCATCTGGCGTCGACAGTGTGGCGAGCTGATTGAGGGGCAGCATGTCGTCGTAGGCTTCGACCTGGAGGTTTTCGACCAACGAAATCGACGCACGACCGGTACGGATGCTAATCAGTGTATGGCGCAACGCTTCGGCGGTTTTTTTCATGCGTTGATCAGCATCCTGTAGAACGTCATTAATCATGGCGCATTACCTCCCTTTATTGATCATTGTTCCGACGTGTTCGCCCATCACGATGCGTTTGATGGTCCCTGCTTGATTGGGATTAAACACGACAATTGGAATGTTGTTGTCCATACAAAACGTCAGAGCCGTACTATCCATGACTGCCAAGCCACGGCTAATGGCATCCATGTACGTGAGGTGATCGAAGCGTGTGGCGGTCGGATCACGGCGCGGGTCAGCGCTATAGACGCCATCGACGCCGTTTTTGGCCATCAGAATGACTTCAGCGCCGATTTCGGCAGCACGCAACGCAGCCGCAGAATCGGTACTAAAGTAGGGATTGCCGGTACCGGCTGCCAGAATGATGGCGCGTTTTTTCTCGAGGTGGCGCGTAGCGCGGCGCCGGATGTAGGGCTCTGCAACCTCGTCCATTTTGATGGCGGTCATGGCACGAGTGTAGACGCCACGGCGCTCGAGTGCATCTTGTAACGCCAGTGCGTTGATAATGGTCGCCAGCATGCCCATGTAGTGGGATTGGGCGGGGTCCATGCCGAGGGAGATAGCTTTTTGGCCACCACGCCAAATGTTCCCACCACCTACGACTACCGCCACTTGGACGCCGAGCTCGTAGATGGAATGGATTTCGTTGGCAAAGTATTCCAGGACACTCTGATCAATGGTTTGATCGTGGTCTCCTGCCAAGGCTTCTCCACTCATTTTGAGGAGTATGCGTTTGTATTTTGGTGTGGTAGTCATGATGGTATGTAAACGGCGGAGGTGTTGCCACCTCCGCCGTCCTTGTGGTTAGGCTCCGATTTCGTATCGAACGAAGCGACGAATGACGATGTTCTCGCGTAGTTTGGCAACGGTGGCTTGAATCATGTCTTCGATGGTTTGTGATGGGTTACGCACGTATGCCTGTTTGAGCAGGACGACTTCTTCGGCGTACTTGGCAGCAGACAACCCACTCTTGGCGACTTCCTCTTCGGGGACTTCGTCGACGGTGATGTACTTGGGGTTGACGGCGGCCACATGCATGGCGATGTCTTTGGAGAGTTGCACGAACTCTGGTGTGCGGGCTACAAAGTCGGTTTCGCAGTTGAGCTCGATCATGGCAGCCATGCGTGCGCCGTTGTGCACGTACAGCTCGATACGGCCTTCGTTGGCACTGCGGTCTTTGACTTTGTCGCTGACCTTGAGTCCGCGTTCGCGCAACAGCTCGATGGCCTTGTCCATGTTGCCGTTGGTCTGCACCAAAATATCACGGCATTCTTTGATGCCGGCACCAGTGCGCTCGCGTAGTTCTTTGACTTGTTGGGCTGAAATATCAGTCACCGTAAACTCCTTCTATCATCGAGTGATTGGCACAGAACACGGGAGGTAGCGGGGCACCCCACCACACTCCCGCGTCTTGGACGATACGACTATTCTTTGTCAGCGGCTTCGGCGGCCACAGCCACATGAGCGGCATGGTCACCACGGGCTGATTCGCGGCGGTTTTGCCCTTCGATGGCGGCATCGGCGATCCGGCTGGTAATCAAACGGATGCTACGAATGGCATCGTCGTTGCAGGGGACCACGTAGTCGATGTTGTCGGGGTCACAGTTGGTGTCGACCATGGCAACCACGGGGATGCCAACTTTGAGGGCTTCGGCCAACGCCAACGTCTCTTTGTGTGGGTCCACAATGAAAATGGCGCTTGGGACGCGATCCATGTTCTTGATGCCACTGAAGACCTTGTTGAGCTTTTCGATTTCTTCGATGCGCTTCTGGGCTTCAGCCTTGGTCAAGCGTGACAACTCACCACGGTCGCGCTGGCCTTCGAGATCGGCCATGTAGCGCAAGCGGCGGCGAATGGTGGCGAAATTGGTCAACGTACCACCCAACCAACGCTGTGTGATTGAGTATTGGTTGGCACGGGCGGCTTCTTGTTGGATGGTCTCTTGGGCTTGCTTTTTGGTGCCGACAAAGAGCACCTTGCCACCGGCGGCAACTGTCTCGACGACGAAGTTGTAGGCGTCGTTGAGACCGTCAACGGTCTGTTGCAGGTCGAGGACGTGGATGCCGTTGCGGGCCCCAAAGATATAGGGCTTCATTTTGGGATTCCAACGGCGAGTTTGGTGGCCGAAGTGGGCGCCAGCTTCGAGCAAGGCGCGCAACGAGGCGATACGGGCTGCGTCTGTCACGAGTCTCTCCTTGTATGTTTACGAGTACGTAACCGCCACTTCCGTCATTTGCTGTTGGAACGCGATACGCGCAGGGATCAACAGCATCGGGAGGTGTGTGTATTTTGCATACCATGCACAGTATAGCATATGCGCGCGCGGTGAGGCAAGCAAAGAACTAGGTGTTCGGATTGTGATAGCGGAAATCACAGGTTGGCGCGCCTTCCATGATGGTCTGCGTACGCGTCAGCGTGACATCCGGATTAAACCCGGCAATGAGGGCCGCATCGCGATTGCACGACAAAATGGCCCCTAATTCGGGGATGCCTAGGCTCTGATACAGTTCGGCATAGCGACAACGGTGTACATCAAAGCCGAATTCCTGTGGTGAGCGAGCCACCACTTCAATGCGCAAGGCGTCGTCTTTGGTCCAATATTGCAGGGTATCTTCGAATTTGGCGAGATCACATCCACCACTATCGTGCGCGAGCTGGGCACCCTGTTGCGTCGCAATCTGCATGATGGTGTCGCGCACGGTGCTGAGGACTTCGGTGCGGTCGAATTTTTCACACAATGCGGCCACAATCGGTGCCAAAATCCGAGCCTCGATTTCGCGACGTTTGAGAATACCAATGCTGTTGAGTGTATCGGGTGGCAGTGACATAAAAATTCTCCTCGTATGTGGGATGATGACCACATTGTGATGCGGTGCGTTATACTACCGATAGTATACGTGACAAGGAGTGAGTCGATGAATACGACGCCCGAGCAACGCGTGTTGCGTGGTTGTGGTTTTGTGGTGGTGTTGACGGCGATTTTGTCGGCCATCAATCTGTCCGCAAATGGGTGGGCTGATTGGCCGGCACGCATCTTTACCGGCATGTTTGTGGCCTCGTTGCTCTTTTTCATCGTCTTTAGCATGAACAAACCAAAAGCATAGTAGCGGGAGGACGGCATGACGGCACAACGCTTTTATCATATCGGGTATGGAGTGGATGATTTTGCCGGGCATCAGCCACGGATGGCGCTTATTTCTGGTGACCCCGAACGGGCTGCCATGATAGCGTCCACCTATTTGCACGGGGCACGCACATTGTCAGACCACCGTGGCTTGCACAGCTCGTTGGCGTTTCTGCGCGACGGCACACCCGTGATCTCGGCCACGAGTGGTATGGGGGCGCCATCCTTGAGTATTGTGGTCAACGAACTCGTGCAGGTGGGTATCACCACCATCATCCGTGTGGGTACGTGTGGCTCCATCCAGCCGCAGGTGATGCCCGGGCATGTGGTGGTGTCGCAGGCGGCGTTGTGTCGCCAAGGGGCGGCTGCCGACATCGCACCGACGGAATTCCCGGCGGCTGCGGATCCCTATGTGACGATTGCGCTGATGCAGGCTGCCAAAGCCGCCGAGATCCCTGCGCACATGGGTGTTACGGCGTCGGTGGATACCTTTTATGAGGGACAAGAACGGCGGGCGTCGGCCAATCCACATCTGTTGCGCAAACACGACGGGGTGACGGCAGAATATCAACATTTACGCATCGTCAATTATGAAATGGAAGCGGGCACGCTCTTTAAAATGGGCCTCGTCTACGGCTTCCGTGCAGGCTGTGTCTGTGCAGCAGTTGCCCAGCGTACGAGCGCCGAAACGATTGTCCTCGACCAAAAAGCAGAAGGTGTCGATCGCGCGATCCGCACCGCGATTGGTGCGCTTGAGACGCTGGCAAAACACGACTAACCTCGGACTCGCTATGTCATTCCCCGACCGCATCGCGGTCGGGGGATTGCGTGTGGTTGCACCTAATCACTCGCCAGCTGTGCCAGGTAGGTCGCAATCCCCTCGACATCCGTTGTTTCGAAGTTGCTCAAAATTATCACGGTGATGTCATTGTCGGTGAAGTTGCCGATAAATGTGCGTGTGCCACTCGCCATACCGTCGTGGTGTACCACGTTCATGTTGCCCAGCGGGTAGAGCATCACACCCAGCCCGTAGCGCTTGACTTGGGGAGTACGCATCATTGCCAGCGATTCGGGACGGAGCATGCGCCCTTCGGCCAACGCTCGATCCCAACGGAAGAGGTCGTCAACCGTTGAGTAGAGTGCCCCAGCGCTGTCCAGCGTCGACGAGTCGATGGGGTCTGCGGGCACGCCACGACGTAACCACCCGTATGCCAGCGATGGGTCACTCCCCGCCGCGCTACGATCATAGCCCGTGTCGTTGAGTCCGAGCGGTGCGGTAATTTCGGCACGTAGTAGCTCGCTGTATGGTGTACCCATCACGTATTCCAAGATGGCGCCGAGGAGCACATACCCCGAATTCGAATATTTAAAGGCACTCCCCGGTGTAAACAGCAATGGCTGATCGCGGAAGCGCGCAATCAATTCCTCGCGCGTGGTGGCTTTGGCCTGCGAGCCGTTGAATCCGCGATAATCGGTGTAGTCGGAAATGCCCGAGGAATGTGCCAATAGGTGGCGTATGGTGACTTGCCCCCATGCCGCTGGACACGCCTCGATGTAGTTGCAGATGCCATCGTCAATGTTGAGCCGACCTTGTTCGTGGAGGCGGAGAATCAACGTGGCCGTGAATTGTTTGGTCAGCGATGCGATGCGAAACCGCGTAGTGGCCGTATTAGGAGTGGTTTTGTTGGCCATGCCGTAGCCGCGGCGCAACACGATTTGGCCACGTTTGGCGACCAGCACACTGCCACTAAAGAGCCCGACATCGACCAAATTGCGGATGTGCTGGTCGTACACGCTATCGGCACCCACAGCACCGACCTCGATGGGGTCGAGGGCTGGTTGGGTGTCGCTGTCGACGGCTACCAACGTAATCGGGGTAATCGTTGCAACGACCGCATCACCCGTACCGTTTGGTTCAGGGGTGACGCTGGGCATTTGTGGGATATCATCACTGGTAGCGTTGCTGATGACTAATTTGCTCGGACCACACGCACTACAACACAAGGCAACACTACAGACAATCAACAAGAGGCGCATGCGGATGCTGTATCACTATGCTGGCGAATCAACGAACGATATACGTCTAGAATATCACATCCGATGTTGCTCCACCCATAGCGCTCGGCACGCACCCGTGCCGCCAACCCGAGTTCGTATGCGAAGTGCGGGTTTTCGAGTACGCGCACTAGTTGCTGCGCAAGGGCTGCATCATCGTCAGGTGGTGTCAACAGTCCGTTGATGCCGTCTTCGATGATGGTGGCCGGTCCACCGGCATTGGTCGCCACCACGGGGCGCCCACTTGCCATGGCTGCGAGTGCAGCCATGCCAAATGATTCGTAGTGTGAGGGCATGGTGACCACATTGGCGGCAGCGTGGTAGAGCGACAGCTGGGTCTGTGGGCGTGCACCGATAAATTTGATGGCATCGGCGATGCCTAGTTCGCGGCGGAGGGCATCGAGGCGGCGTTGTTCGCTATTCCACGCTTCGGGCTGATCATCACTGGCCCCACCAATAACTACTGCCGTCAACGCGGCAAGTTGCGGGTGTGTGCCACGAACACGTGCCACTGCACGGATGAGCGCATCTATGCCTTTGAGTGGCTCAATGCGTCCCACCAAAAGGACCAACGGGGTGGGCTGTGCCGGCAACCCGAGGGCCGCCCGAGCGTCGCTCATATCGTGGGGGTGGAAGCGTGCTAAATCGACGCCACACGGGATAATTTTGATGCGATCGGGCGTGGCATCGTAGTGCCATACCATTTGCCGCAAATCGAGAGTTGTCGCTGCCACAATTGCATCGGCTTCACGCATGATTTTGTTTTCGAGTGCGATGCGTGTCCCTGTTTCGCGTTCTTCGTCGCTGCGTGCCACGCTGTTTTTCATGGCACCAAGTGTATGAAACATGTGCACCAAGGGGATGCCCAGTTGTGCGCGTAGCGCCAGACCGATGATGCCAGATACAAAATAGTGACTGTGGATGATGTCGTAACTCTGCAGTTGGGTACGGGCATACGCCAACACGCCATTGACGAATTCATCCTGGTAATCGAGGATGAGGTTCTTGTCGTAGGGTGCGAGTGCTCCTGCAGGCAATGTGACCAGCGTGACGCCGCGATCGACGATGGTTTTGAGTGGAGTGTGTGTGTCTTGGCTGCGCGTGAAGATGTCGACCAAAATGCCACGTCGACCGAGTTCGCGACTCAATTCACGCACATAGACGTTCATCCCACCGGCTTCTTTGCCTCCGAGTCCAGCCAATGGGCTGGTATGTACACTCAACATTGCCACGCGCATGGAAACACCCCCACATCTGTTTGGTACAAATCGTTACGCATGCGGCGGGCAAACAGATGTATGAATTGGTCGATTGATGTGCCGTATCCTCTATGTAGCGAGGATAATCACCGCACCCGCTAGTATAGCGCAGATTCCTGATAACACCATGAGTGCGACGAATTGCCAATCAATCAGTTTGCGGTTGGGGGGCAAGATGCGTTCAAATCCGTAGACAACCCAGCGGTATTGTGGTGGACTCTGGCGATTCTGCCATGGCCATTCATGCCCAATGTCGAAAACGAATTCGCTCATCGGCACCACCATAATGGTCAATTCACAGGCGAGAAAGCGGCTGTCTTGCGTGTTTTTGGCACTGACTTCTTCGATGAGTTGGGCCACTTTGGGGATGAGTTTCCACTCTGGGCGAATCCCGTTGAGTTCTTTGTGCTGATAGACCAGTCGTGGCGTACAGAACTGCTGCAACCAGAGTTGTGACACATGCGCTTGGTCGTCGTGATTGGTGTGGAGTTGTTGGGTGCGTCGCCACTGCATCTCTTGATGCTGATAGAGTTGCCCATTGCCCAAACAGTCATAACAGACCACACTACCCGACCCGTTGCAGGTGGCACACGGGGCAGTAGCAGCACCGTCATTCCCCGTAATCGGGTGATTGTGACAGCTCGGGCAGACACGTTTGCCTTCGCTGCAGTGTGGGCAGGGGATGGCCGTCTGGCTGCCGGGGACAACGATGACGCCACTTTCAGGTGCAGTCGGTTGCAGTGGTGGCAGTGTGAGTTGCCAGCGATCAACGGGACTGACCTCGCTGACCACGTCTTCGTCGACGAGGGGTTTGTTGGTGGTGACGGTTTGTGGGGGCAGCCGTGTTTCGCTGACACTGCTCAACGAATAATGAAAAATAGTTCGATTGTGGATTGACGTAATGTTTGCACGCCGTCCCAGGAGTTTTTTACGATAAAAGCGTTGCTCGCCCCAATCATTCATCAATTCGCGGATGACCTCGGGGGTGCCTGTTTGCTGGGCAAAGGCCAGACTTTCGTTGATAATCTCTTGTTTGAGTGCCACGGCGAGCACGACTTCCACCGGATGGGCCGCATGCGAGATCTGCACGGGTTCGGCATCGACGACGACTGTCGTCTGTGCGGAGTGTTTGGCATGGATGCGTTCGAGGTCGTTGACGGCCTCGCTGGCATTGCGATAGCGGTCGACCTCGGCATACGCCAACAAGCGTGACATCACGTCGTCGACTTCACTGGGGATGCCGGTTGCACCACGCTGTGCGAGTGTCGGTACGGTGGCCGTAGGCGCATCATCCCAAGGCAGATTGCCTGAGAGCATCTCAAAGAGCATCACGCCGAAACTAAATATATCGGCAACATGCAAAACATCGTTGGCAGCAATACGTTGTTCGGGTGACATATACGGCTTGGTGCCAAGCTCGCTGACAGGGAGTGGCGTACTGCTCTGCGCAGTATCAAGTGCGATGCCAAAGTCGATGAGCGTCACACGCGTCGTGCTATCACTGCTATCCACCAAAATATTGTTGGGGTTGATGTCGCGATGCACGATGCCTTGTGTGTGAATGTAGTCGATTACATCTGCAACGGCATGGGCGATGGACAGGACTTGCGTGATGTTGAGCACGCGATGCACTTTGAGCAAATGGCGCAACGATACGCCGCTGGCGAAGTCCATCACGATATAGTGAAAGGTTGGCATCACACCGTGATCGTAGATGCGTGGAATGGCGGGATGGGCCAGACGATGCATTATCTGGGCTTCGCGGTGGAGCAGTTGCGTGTCGTGTTCGAGGAGCGTGTTCGACATTTTGACTGCATATTGACGGGTCGTCAGGCTACGATGCCGCCCCAACCAGACGCGTGCCGTAGCACCGCGTCCGATTTGACGTTCGAGCACATAATTGCCCACATTCAGCGACATCGGTTGTTGGGTCACTGGGCGCTCCCGTGTGCAGTGCTATTGATGCGTGACCACCGGCATACCCGGGGTCGTGGTGCGAATCCGATATACCGACGTGCGTGCCGTCACATACAACGTACACAAATCATCATCCCCCCACGCCAAATTGGCAGGGAGTTCGGGCATTGCAATAATTCCAAGGCACGTGCCATCCGGTTCAAAGACCCATACCCCTGTGGCCCCAGCCACATACAAGTGACCGGCTTGGTCTACCTTCATGCCATCGGGTGATCCTGGTTGTGGGTGATCCATGTCAAAAAGCGCGCGACTGTTGTGGAGTGTGCCATCGGCGGCCACATCAAATGCACGTACATGGCGGCGGCGTGAATCGCCGATGTAGAGTGTTTTTTCATCAGGTGAAAACGCTAGTCCGTTGGGGCGATCAAAGTCCGTGCCAATCAACAGCATGGTGCCATCGGGATGGACTGCATAGACGCCATTGAGCGGTTGTTCGCGCTGGGATTCCTCGATGCCATACGGCGGGTCGGTGAAAAAGACCGTACCATCGGAACGGACGACCACGTCATTTGGGCTATTGAGGCGTTTGCCGTTGTATGAGTCAACAATGGTATGCGGCTGGCCGTGGGCATCGCTACGACTGACGCGGCGGTTGCCGTGTTCACATGCCACCAGCATGCCGTTGCGATCACGGGTCAAGCCATTGGAATTGCCACTCGGATGGCGCCAGCGGCGCACATGCCCGTTGGGATGCCATTCGTAAATACAATCGCCAGGAATATCCGAAAAGCGCAACACGCCGTCGCACCACACTGGTCCCTCGGTAAAAAGGAATCCGGTGGCGATGCGTTCGGGATGACCGGCCACAAACAGTGATTTGAGTTTCATTGCGCATCCTCAATCCACGCAAATGTGCGTGTTACGGCTTTTTTCCAATAGGCATACTGCTGCTCACGTTGTGTGATTGGCATGTGTGCCGTCCAGCGCTGATCCTCGCGCCAGTAGCGTTGTACGTCGGCCAAGTCCTGCCAGACACCAACGGCAATTCCTGCGGCATAGGCGGCACCCAGTGCGGTGGTCTCGGTAATCACGGGGCGTACCACGGGGACGCCGACCACGTCGCTCTGGAATTGCATCAGCAACTGATTCGCCGTCATGCCACCATCGACGCGGAGCTGGGTAATGGCCACTCCACTGTCTTGGATCATCGCATCGATGACTTCGCGGGTTTGCCATGCCACGGCTTCGAGGGCGGCACGGGCGATGTGTGCCTTGGTGATATAGCGCGTCAAACCGACCATCACGCCACGCGCATCGCTTTGCCAGTATGGGGCAAATAGCCCCGAGAAAGCGGGCACGATATACATCCCACCGCTATCGGGTACACTCGCAGCCAGTGCCTCGATATCGCTACTTTTGGCGATGATACCCAGATTGTCGCGTAACCACTGCACAAGTGCACCAGCGATGGCAATCGATCCCTCGAGGGCGTAGACGGCGGGTTGGTCACCGAATTTGTAGGCCAACGTGGTCAGCAACCCGTGTTTGGATGGAATGATGGTGGTGCCGGTGTTGAGCAACATGAAACACCCCGTCCCATAGGTGTTTTTGACGTCGCCCGGCTGGAAGCAGGCTTGTCCGACAGTGGCCGCATGCTGGTCGCCGAGGGCTGCTGCCACGGGGACTCCTGCGAGCAATCCGGTGGCATGGCCGTAGACTTCGCTAGACGAACAGATACGTGGCAGCATGGCACGGGGAATGTCGAGTGCGGCCAGCATGGTGTCGTCCCATGTCAATGTGTGCAAATTCATCAGCAACGTGCGCCCCGCATTGGTGACGTCAGTGACATGAATGCCACCGTTGCTGCCACCGGTCAGATGCCAGATGAGAAAGGTATCGATGGTGCCAAAGATGGCATCGCCGCGTTCGGCATCGTGACGCAACCCGGGCACATTGTCGAGGAGCCAGCGGATTTTGGGGCCAGAAAAGTATGTAGCAAGTGGCAACCCGGTGATATCGCGGTAGCGGTCGTTTCCATGTGTGCCGGCCAGTGCCTTGCAGATGGCATCGGTGCGCATATCTTGCCAGACGATGGCATTGGCATATGGTTGGCCGGTATGGCGATTCCATACTATGCTTGTTTCGCGTTGATTGGTGATACCAATTGCGGCAATATCGCTGGCTGACGCATTGGCACGCTGCAATGCCTCGGCAATCACTTGCTGTGTGCGTTGCCAGATTTCGTTGGGACTGTGTTCGACCCAACCGGGCTGGGGGTAGATTTGGGTATGTTCGTGTTGGGCTACTGCGATGACTTGACTCGTCTGGTCAAAAATCATACAGCGCGTGCTGGTTGTGCCTTGGTCGATGGCGAGGACGTAGCGCCGCATACTCATTTCCTCTACATGTAAAAATCGTGTTTACCCGTATTATATACGACACCTCGTCGGTGCGTCACCTTGTTCCGTGTATATAAAAAAGTGGTGGTTTTGATGAAAAATTCCTACTTGACAAATATGTCGAACCTGCGTAATATCTTGGTAGGATTCTTTTTGAAAACACATGCCGTACAGGCATAAAGGAGGTGGTGCTCATGGGTAGTAGTCACATGCGTATGGGTATCACCGTTGAGGTAGCCCGTTAACCGAGTTGTCTCACCGGCGATACCCGCCTCCATTCCGCCCGTCGCAGTCATGCGACGGGCGGTTGGTTTTTTCACCCACAAAAACCCTCCCACATAGCACGTGCCATGTGGGAGGGTCTGATGGACTGCAAACTATGCTTTGGCTTCGCGTGCGCGCACTAGTTCTGGCTCGGCGGCAGTGGTGGCTACAGCACTGGCATCGCCACGACCGGTCTGTGCCAAGCCGACCACTAGGTCGTTTGCATTGCCGATGATGGTTGCACCAGCCAACTTGATGTCACTAATGTGGATAGACTTGTCAAATGTGTCAAGGATGCTGACGTCCACGCGGATTTCGCTGGGCAAATTCCCTGGCAATGCGCGTACCCGCAACGTGTTGACATGGTTGTAGAGGGCATCGCCACGATGCACCAATGGTGATACGCCCTGCATGTGCACTGGCACATCAATTTCCACGGTTTCGCTCATGTCAACGGCATGGAAGTCAACATGGATGACTGCACGGCTGACCGGGTGGCGCTGATAACTGTGAATGAACGCAGTGATTGGTTCTTCACCGGCGACGTTGAGCGTCACAAGTGACGTGCGACCGGCGGCCTTCATGACTGCCGTGAATTCACGCGCATCAGCCTGCACGCTAATCGGTGCGAGATGCTTGCCGTACACGGTGGCAGGGAGTACCCCTGTCTTGCGCAATCCGGCGACTTTTTTGCCGGTAACGGTGCGCTTGCTGAGATTGAGCTCAATGGCCATACTGCAAAACTCCTTGTGTCAGTACCTTCGCATGTGCTGCTACGGGATTCCCCAGGCACAAGATGCAATGATAGCACATTTATGTGACCAGCGCCAATCACTGTAGCCGGGGTGCTGCTTAGTCGCCTTTGCTCGGCGCGATGCGCATAGTGCGTTCTGCGTGATACGACACGAGTCCCGTCGGGCCACCTTTGATACGGCGTACGCCACTGCGCCGACAGATATCGACATCCACGGCGGCTTCTTCGCGGGCACTGCTGTAGTAGGCTGCCAATGCGGCTGCCCGCCTGACGACATCATCGTCGATTGGGCGCCCCTGGGCCTTGATAATCACATGGCCACCCGGCATGTTGCGCACATGCAGCCACGTGTCATGGGATTCACCGATGGTGAATGTGACCAGCTGATTCTGGTGCGCATTGCGCCCCACATAAATAATCATGCCGTTATCAATGGGAATGCGTAGTGGCGGTTGTGGTTTGACGCGGGCCTGGCGCGGCACATCACTACTGCGTACCCAGCCCGCCAACAATGCGTCACGTGCCACGGATTCAATGGCTTCGAAGCTATCGGCCATGGTCAGGTAGGCGAGTGTTTCGTCGATGCCCTGGAGTTCATCAGTCGCATGCTGAATGCGTTCTGGTAAACCGGCGAGGGCGGATTTGGCTTTGTCGTATGCCTTGAACCGTTCTTGGGCCTGGAGTGATGGCGACGTGTGAGGTACCAGTGTGATGCGTTCGCCATCCACAATCAGTTCGTGCATGTCAGGACGGATTTCGTGCATGTACGCATAGATCATCTGCCCTTCCCACATCAAGCGTTCGAGCAGTTCGGCTTTGCTCATTTCTTGGCGCAATGCGGACAGTTGGCGGGCGATGCGTTCGCGGTGTTCGCCGATACGATTGGACAACGCATCGCGTCGGCGTCGATAATCACCGAGTGTTTCCCGCGGGGTGGCATACGCAATGATGGCATCGTTGATCGTGGCAATATCTTTGAAACGTCCTAGGTGTTGTAGCTGATAGGCTGCAAATTGCTGTGCGACGCCGTCTCCGTCATAGACAATTGATGGGGATGCAGGGGCACGGAACATGTGTTGGAGTGTGGCAAGGCTTTGGGTGGCGTCATCGGCTGCACGGAACACGGCTTCGCGCGCCATCTGTGGTGACACACCGCGGTATGCGGCGACCAGTGCTTTGGCGATGGAAGGTTCGAATTCTAATGCGGCGCGCAATGCGCTCCCATCGTCGTGCAGGGGATGGGCTTTGGTGGGGGCCGGTGGTGGCACATAGGGCTGGTTGGGCAATGCCACACGTCGGCTCATCTGGGAATTCACGCGTTTGACGCATTCCAAGACGGTGTTTTGCGCATCCACAAGGAACACGTTGCTGCGCTGATCCATGATTTCGATAATCAAACGGACTTCGATTGCAGGCTCCACAGGGTCGTCCGGGTTGCGTGGTTCGGGGTGTTTGGCTATACTGAGCGATATGATGCGTTCAAGTTCTGGTTGGTGGACGGCAGTGATGCGCCCACCTTCCACGTGTTTGCGCAACAGCAACAACAGCGGTGTGCTCTGATCGACACCACGGGGGATGCGCTGACTGTGGAGTGCGATGCGCGCCAGTTTGGGGTGTGCCGACAGGAGTAGCCAGCGGCGCTGGTGATTGTGATAGAGCTCGAGCGCAATGCTCAACGGTGATGCAATCACGCTGTCTTGGATTTTGGCGCCGACGAACGATTGCAGTTCGTGGCAGATGGCCGTTACGGCGAGTGTATCTATAGTCATAGGTGTAAGTATACCAAGATGATGACACACGACAACGAATTGAACCCACGGTTACACGGCCATGCGCCGTATCCTTTGCTGATGGTGATTTCTGGTCCGTCGGGTGTCGGCAAAGATGCCTTGTTGGCGCGCCTGCGTGAATGCGACGAAGATTTCCATTTCGTGGTGACGGCGACGAGTCGACCCCCACGACCGCTTGAAACACACGGCGTTGACTACTTTTTTTATGATACGGCAGGATTCGAGGCACTCATCGCCCACAACGAATTAGTAGAATGGGCCATGGTGTATGGTCACTACAAAGGCATCCCCAAACACAGCATCCGCAGTGGGTTTGCTTCTGGCCAAAACGTGATTTTGCGCATCGATGTGCAAGGTGCTGCCACGCTCAAACGCCTCATCCCGGGGGCCATCCAAGTCTTTTTGGCGCCAGGCAGCATGGACGAATTGCGGATGCGCCTCGCTACGCGTGGGACAGAGACTCCCGAACAATTCGAACGGCGCATGGTGCAAGCCGAACGCGAAATGGCGCAAGTCAATGCCTTTGATTACGTCGTATTTAATTACAATGAACGCCTCGATGATGCGGTGGCGCAAATTCGGGCTATTATAGTGGCAGAGCAACAGCGTGTGCGCCCGCGCCGGGTCGTGCTGTAATCAGCGTACAGAAGGGAATTGACAATGACGAATCTGAATATGTATCAGCGTCTGCAAAACGACATGAAGGACGCCATGCGCGCCAAAGACCAAGTGCGCGTCGAAACGTTGCGCATGGCCATGGATGCCATCAAGAAAAGTCTACAAAACCAGGTCAAACAAGCCTATGATGCCGCAGGTGGCGATGCGAATCCTGCCGCCCAAGCTGTGCGTGATTCGGTATCGCTCAGCGAAGTGCAGATGATCGAAATCGTGGCCAAGCAAGTCAAAACGCGCCGTGAATCGGTCGAGCAATTCCGCAAGGGTAATCGCATGGACTTGGTCGCCAAAGAAGAACAAGAAATTGCAATTCTGGAGAGCTATCTGCCACGCATGCTCTCTGCGGATGAATTACGCCCACATGTGCGTGCCATCATCCAACAAATGGGGGCACGTGGTGCCGCCGACATGAACAAGGTGATGCCGGTGGTCATGCAACAATTCAAGGGACAAGCCGAGGGACGCATCCTCAATCAGCTGGTCCGCGAGTTGTTGGGGTAAGCGCGGCATGAAGCGTTGGCCGTTGCCGTCGTTACAGCCGATTATTGCATCTGAACAGCGTATCCTGTGGATCGCTGGTGTAGTCTTGGTGCTATCATTCTGGGTGATTTTTGGCATACAGCCCGCATCACTCGAGGGAATCACCGTGGGCATGCCGAGTCCAGTGACGGTGCAGGCCCCGCGCCGAATCACCTACGTCAGCGATGTGCTGACGGCCCAAGCCCAACAGAACGCTGCAGCGGATCCACGCCTCGTCAACTCCAAACTCGACGTGTATCAGCTGCCTACGATGCGCATGCAACTCGTTGATTTACTCGACGGCATCGAGACTGTGCGTAATTCACGCGATCCCTGGAAAACACGCGTCGAGAATATTGATGCGCTTGATACCAACCTCGATGTGGCACTCATTCCGTTTGCAACGGCACGCTGGTTGGCCGATTTACCCAACTCCAAATGGGATAAACTGCGCACACAAATTCTGGTCATCTATGACCGTGCCTTGAGTGATGTCGGCAGTCGCGTCGATGTGCAGGTGCTACAGACGTTGCGTGAAAGCACGATTCCTTCGTACATCGATGCCAATGTTGACGAGACCACGCGTGACGTCATGCTCCGTTTTATCACGCCATTCGTTCAAGTCAATCTGACCATCGACGAAGAGGCGACGCGCAAAGCGCAAGCTGATGCCCGGACCAAAGTGACTCCCGTCACGGTGGCCATCCAGCAGGGCGAGAATATTGTGCGCGTCGGTGATGTGATTACGCCATTAATCCAGGAAAAGCTCAAGGCGGTTGGGGTACTCAACCCACGGCAAACCTGGTTGGAATTCATCGGTCAAGGACTGATTTCGATCGTCTTGGCCATCTTTTTCGCCGTCGCATTGTGGTATGTCGACCGTAATGCGGCTACCCGCCAGTCCGAGTTGTGGGCGTTGATTGTGTTGATGGTATCGGCGGCTGTGATTACGCGTATCGGCTTTGATATTGCCCCGATTTTGGTGGCAGCGTCTCCTATTGTGATGGTCGCATTGCTCGTTTCCACATATTACGGCTTGCGCAGTGCGATCATCACCACCGTCGCGTTGGGGTGTGCGATTTTCCTGATTGCCAATGGGTCGCTCGTACAGGCCATGCCACCATTTGTGGCTGCATTAATTGGCAGTATTTTGACTCGGCGTGTCGACCGTTCGCAGGATTTTGTGCGGGCAGGACTTGTGGCCATGTTGGTGAGTAGTGTGACTGCACTCGGGCTGTTGTTGATGCTCGAACATGTCACGGAATGGCAGGTGTTGTGGCCACTCGTGCTCACCAGCGGGATTGGTGCACTGATTTCGTCGCTGCTTGCATTGAGTCTGTGTGGCCTTTTTGGCAGCTATGCTGGCATGATTTCGGGCTTGCAGTTGTTGGAGTTGGCACATCCTTCGCAACCATTGTTGCAACGCCTGGTGCGTGAAGCCCCCGGCACCTACTACCACAGCATCGCGGTAGGGAATCTGGCCGAAAGTGCCGCTGAGGCGATTGGTGCCGATGGACTATTACTGCGTGTCGCATCGTATTATCACGATATCGGCAAAGTCAAGCATCCCTTTTACTTCACGGATAATCAGAGCGATGGTATTAATCTGCACGATGCACTCGACCCGCACGAAAGTGCACGCATCATCATCGATCATGTGCGTGATGGCTTGGAGATGGCTCATGCGGCTGGATTGCCGCGCAAAATTGTCGATTTTATTGCAACTCACCACGGCACGACGGTCGTGCGCTTTTTTTATAACAAAGCACGCGAACAAAACCCTCAGGTCGATGCGGCTGACTTCACCTACCCGGGACCGACCCCGCACACGCGTGAACAAGTCATCATGATGTTGGCAGACGGCGTCGAAGCAACGGTGCGATCCAAAATCCAGAGTGGCAGTGCCATGACCAAAGAAGGCGCTACGGTGGAATCGATTGTGAATGCAATCATCGATGAACGGGTACAGAGTGGCCAGCTTGCCCATTCACTCGTCACCCTCAATGATATTGCGCGCATCCGTGATGCGTTCATTACGACACTCAAAGGCATCTATCACTCACGCATCGACTACACACCAGCACACCAACCGCGTAACGGTGAGCCACGCGTGGAACCACAAGGGAATATATGAATCAATTTACGGTGGATGTGCAATGCGCAGATGCACTTGCAGGCACTGCAATCGATACTGCTCTCATCGAACGTGCGGTCACCACGGCATTGGTGCACCAGCAGGTGAGTGGTATGGTGGAGTTGAGCGTCTATGTCACTACGAGCGAAGAAATCCATCAACTCAACCGTGATTACCGGCACATGGACAAGCCGACGGATGTGTTGTCGTTTGCTGACGATGCCAGCGATAGCAAGTTTGTCGTGGCGCCAGACATGCCGCGCTATCTCGGCGATATTGCCATTTCGTGGCCACATGTCTGCCAACAAGCCACGGACTACGGGCATAGTACATCCCGCGAACTTGCCTTCTTGACGGTACATGGGGTATTGCATCTGCTCGGCTATGATCACGAACGTGGTGCAGACGACGATGCCGCGATGCGCCACCAACAAGACGAAATCATGCACCTGCTCCAACTCCCCCGAGAATAACTATGACACGACCTTCGCGACATGTTACGCTCCTCCAATCGTTTGGCTTCGCCTTTCGTGGTATTTGGGTGGTGGCGCGTGCCGAACGTAACTTTCAAATTCACATGCTGGCGTGTGTGCTCGTCTGCGGTACCGCCTATTGGTTGGGCTGTGCGCCCCTGGAATGGGCAGTGTTGTTGCTGACGATGGGATTTGTGCTGGTCGCCGAAGCACTCAACACCGCCATCGAAATCGTCGTTGATTTGGTCAGTCCCGAGTATCACCTGTTGGCCGGCCAAGCCAAAGATGCAGCGGCTGGTGCAGTGCTCTTGGCAGCGCTAACCGCTGTGGGTGTGGCGGTGTGGATCCTGGGCGTGCCGTTGTATCATCGGATATTGCAATGAATGTGCTGGTACTGTCGCCCTATGCGCCATGGCCACCCTATGGCGGTGGTACGATGCGCATTTATCAACTGGTGCGGGGTATTGCTGCGGTGCATGATGTCACGTGTGTGACATTCGTCGCCGATGCGAGCGCAATGGATGAACTTCGTGCGCATCTGCCCAATGTCGACGTATACCCTGTGGTTGGTCCGGCGCGGCGATCATTGCCCCAACGCGCCTGGCAAATGGTGACTAGTGCGCTGCCGGATATGGCACTGCGCAACCACGATGTGCCGTTTCAGCAGCAATTGCATGATATTTTGCGCACGCATCCCTTTGATGTGGCACTGCTATTTAGCATCGAAATGGCGCCGTACATGCATACCGTGCACCAGTACGGGATTCCATGTGTCTTTGATGAATTCAACGCGGAATACGTCATTCAGCAGCGGGCCGCCTTGACCGATATACGTCACCCCCACCGTTGGCATGCTGCCGTCTATTCGTTCGTGCAGTGGCAAAAATTGCGCCACTTTGAAACACAGATGGTACAGCGTGCGGCCAGAGTGACGGTGGTATCCGCAGAAGACGCTGCAACACTGCGGAATTTGGCGCCGGCCATCCAGCCAGTTGTGATTCCCAATGGAGTGGACACCACGTACTTCGATGCGGCAGTCGTTGCAGCGACGGCGTACCCCCGCCCTACAATCGTGTTTAGTGGCACACTCGATTATCGCCCCAACGTGGATGCAGTGCGTTGGTTTGTCGCCGATGTCTTGCCGCAGATTCGCGCGCATATCGCCGATGTCGCTGTAGTGGTGGTTGGGCGGCGTCCGACGGCCGAATTGCAGGCGATGCACAGCGCGGGGACAATCATCCTGACGGGTGAAGTCGTTGATACACGGCCGTATTTATGTGGAGCGCATGTCTATGTCGTGCCGATGCGCATCGGTGGTGGCGTGCGTCTCAAAGTCCTGGAGGCATTGGCCTTGGATTTGCCGATTGTGAGTACCACGCTGGGCATGGAAGGCATCGAACATCTGCCCGATGACGTCTACGTGCGTGCTGATACAGCAACGGCGATGGCAGATGCGATTTGTGCCATGCTACGTGAACCACGCCGCCACAGTCAAGGTCGCACATTTGTTGAGACATACTATGATTGGCGGGTCATTGTGCCACGCCTGATTGATGTGCTTGACAGCGTCGTATCACACACACCGCATGGTGCAGTATAATAGGTGCATCCACTCACGTATGGGATTGGCAAAGAGAGTCTAGACCATGAATGATGTGCGTACCCAAATGATTGAACGCATGTACGAAGACGAAACGCTGGTCGGCGATTTGGCTGGTGATACCGCAATGCGCTTGCGCCAATGGGCAATTCACCAGGCAGAACAGTGCGCACAGCGCCGTGACCTCGATGATGCCAGTGTCATCACCAACGTACGCGCCATCCGTACGGCAGCGCGTGTCGCTGCGAGTAATGGGGGGGATCCCCGCGTTGCACAAGCACATCTCGACAAATTGCTCGCTGCCCCCAACACGACTGTCGCCATCCGTACTACGCCACTCGCTCCACCACCGCCCGAGTTGCCGTGGTGGCGCCGCATTTTTTCGTTTTGGCGTAAAGGATAAGCAATGCCACCCAAGAAACCGAACTCCCAAAAGCCCGAAGCCGATTTAATCGGGTTGATTTCCAAAATCCAAGATTGGCGCATATTGTTGCTCATTATTGTGGTGATGCTGATTATCGTGTGGTTGCGCCCAGCAGAAGATACCGCTGCACCGTCGCCAGATACGCCTCCGGTAGATCAACCAACGGTGGTCGTCGATACGCCACTCCAAGGAGTGCAATTCTTTACCACGACACCATATCTCATTTATCCAGATAAAGCCGATAATCGCACGCCACCACCACTCTACAAAACGTTCCTTGACGATATCGCAGCGGCCAAATCAACGATTGATGTTGCTGTCTTTGATATCGACTTACCCGAATTAGGACAAGCCTTGCTCGCTGCCCACAAACGCGGGGTTACGGTCCGTGTGGCCTTTGATGACGAAAATCTGCAAGATGTCCGGGTTGCAGCGTTAATCGGTAGTTTGCAGGATGCCGAAATTGCCGTGTTGGGTGATGGTCGTGAGCCATTCATGCACGAAAAAATCGCCGTCATCGACGAGCGCATCGTTTGGACGGGGTCGTGGAATATGACCATCAATGACACCTATCGCAACAACAATCAAGCCTGGAGATTCGAAAACGCACAAATGGCTGCGAGTTATCGCCAGGAAATTGATCAACTCATGGCGGGCAACTTTGGCACCACCAAGCAAAGTTATGCACCACATCCAAAGGTTGCTGTGGCCGATGGTCAACTCGAGTTCTACTTTTCCCCCGAAGACGGCATCAACAAATATGTGGTCGATGCCATCAATGCAGCGCAACAGCGTGTGGTGTTTATGGCCTTTTCCTACACCGATAAATTTATCAGTCAGGCGATGATCGACGCACACCAACGTGGTGTGGACGTCCAAGGCGTCATGGAATCGCAAAATGCGAAAGGTACAGGAGCCGTATTTGTGCCCCTCGCAGATGCTGGAATTGATATTTTGCGCGATGGTAACTGCTACATCATGCATCACAAGACGATTATCATCGATGATTCACTGGTCATCACCGGGTCGTATAATTTCACCAAGAGTGCCGAAAAAAGCAACGACGAGAATCTTTTGATGATTCGTAGTCCGCAGCTTGCCGCACAAGTCCTGGCGGAGTATGACCGTGTGCGTCAGCAGGCAGAATCGCCACTCACCTGCGGGAATTAACGAATTATTTGAGCATGAGACGAGGTATGGCGTGACGAATCTGGCAAAAGTCATGGCAGGAATCAGTGTGGTACTCGCACTAATTGCGGTCGGGAGTGGACATGTCGCAGCATACGTGATGGGTGTGATACAAGGAATTGCCGAATTCCTGCCTATTTCGTCATCCGCACATTTGATTTTGTTGCCATGGTTGTTCGCCTGGGAAGATCCGCTTCTGCATTCGTTGACCTTTGACGTTGCCTTGCATCTCGGTACCCTCGTGGCGATTCTCGGCTACTTCTGGGCTGATTGGTTGATGCTCATCAAAGCAGTGCCACAGATGGTCAAGCCGCAACAGTCGCCTACCAGTATGTTGGCATGGGGTGTCATCATCGCCACAATTCCTGCGGCAATTCTGGGTGTCCTCTTTCAAGATGTGATTGAATCCGCGTTGCGCTCACCACTGCAAATTGCCGTTGTGATTGCCATCATGGGTGTTGTCATTGCCTGGATAGACGAGCGCAGTAGTACACATCGTGAACTCAATTCGTTGAGTCTGCGTGATGCGTTGTTTGTGGGGCTCGCGCAGGCCTTGGCACTGATTCCTGGGGTGTCACGTTCTGGTGCGACCATGAGTGCTGGCCGTGCCCTCGGATTTGATCGTGTGGCCGTGGCGCGATTTTCGTTTTTGTTGAGTATGCCGATTACATTGGCAGCCGTGGTAGTCAAAGCCGACGAGTTATTGGCGATTCGTGGCGCCGACGTTATTACCACACTCATCGGTGTGGCTACGGCAGCCGTGGTCGGTGTGCTCGTCATTGACGTCTTGTTACAGTGGATTCGTCGCGTCGGGTTTGCGTGGTTTGCCTATTATCGCATCGCACTGGCGTTGATTGTCGTCGCAGTGTGGTTTGTACGTGGGTAAGGTGGGATGCATGGATGCATATACGCATGGCATACTGCGGCAACGACTCGCCGCACTCGGACTTCAAGGGGCTGCACTCGATGCCGCCTATGCGGCGACTGCTGCGCATGTTGATCCCGATGATTTGCGCATTGTGGTGACCGGGCTCGGCGTGGCTGCCCCACTTGGGGTGGGGGTGGAACCATTCTGGTCACGCATGTGTGCCGGAGAAAGTGGCGTCGGTCCTGTCCAAGGACTCGATATCGGTGATGCAGCCGTGCGTATCGCTGCCCAAGTTCCCAACTTTGTGCCACAAGACTTCATGGATGCCAAAGAAGCGCGGCGTATTTCACGGGCTAGCCAACTCGCTGTGGCGGCAGCACGCATGGCTGTTGCTGATGCAAAACTTGACATAAATGATGGCAATCGCCATCGCATTGGTGCGATGATTGCCGACGGCTCGTCATCAGCCATCGATACCGAACAAGCTGTCGAGACGATCATGACGCGTGGTGCTGCCAAGGTCAATCCCTTCTATATCACCTTGTCGTTGCCCAACATGCCGTCGTGTCAGGTTTCTATTCAACTCGGACTAACAGGCTTCAATACGACCATCGCGACAGCGTGTGCGGCGAGCACACAGTCCATTGGCGAAGCCGCCCATGTACTATTGCGTGGCGATGCGGATGTGATTCTGGCTGGTGGTAGCGAAGCGCCCATCGCCAAATTAGGCTTGGCCAGCTTTGCGGCTGCCCGGGCCTTGTCGATGCGCAACGATGACCCAACCCGTGCCTCGCGTCCGTTTGATGCCAATCGTGATGGCTTTGTGCTGGGCGAAGGCGCCGGCATTCTCGTCCTCGAACGCTTGAGCCATGCGAAACGGCGTGGTGCCCATATTGTGGCTGAATTGCTCGGCTATGGATCGACCAGTGATGCATACCATGTGACATCGCCACACCCCGAAGGGCGCGGTGCGATTCGTGCCATGCAACTCGCCATTGCCAATGCACAGTTGACCATCGATGATATCGACCATATCAATGCGCATGCCACGAGTACGCACATCGGTGATGTGGTTGAAACAGCTGCAATTAAACAGGTTTTTGGCGCCCGGGCATACCAGATTCCGATTACGGCATCCAAATCGATGATTGGCCACCTGACGGCGGCGGCAGGTGCCGTCGAAGCCGTTGCTACGGTGTTGACATTGCGTGACCAACTGATTCCACCGACAATTAATCTCGAGTACCCCGATGCCCAATGTGATCTCGATTATGTGCCCAACGTGGCACGCAAGGCGGCAGTACAGGTGGCGCTGAGTAATTCGTTTGGCTTTGGTGGAATCAATGCGGTGATTGTGTTGCGTCGTTGGGAGCAATAGATGACGGTGGATGTGCACACACAGGCAGCAAATTGGGGCATTATTGGACATACATGGGCCATCGACATGCTTCAGCAGGCGGTGGCAGCGCAACGGCCTGCCCATGCCTACCTCATCAGTGGACCACGCCATGTGGGTAAGTCGTTGTTGGCTTTGCGCTTTGCCCAGATGCTCAACTGTGAACAACAAGGAGCAACGCCGTGTGGCGTGTGCCGTACCTGCAAACGCATCGCCAATGGCAACCACCCCGATGTACGCCACGCTAGCCTCGCAACACAAGCAGCAGCACTCAAAAGTGACGAGGCCACGCGCCAACGTGATTTGCGCATTGATACGATTCGTACGGCGTTGACCGATATCTCATTGCGCCCCTTTGAGGGACGTCGGCGGGTCTTTATTATCGACGATGTTGAACGTCTCAGTGAAGGTGCTGCCAATGCGATGCTCAAGGTACTCGAAGAGCCGCCACCTCATGCGACATTGATTTTGGTGGCGCACACCGCTGGCGATGTCATGGCTACCATCGTGTCACGTTGCCAGTCCATCAAATTACGCCCTGTCGCACGTGAAGCGATTGCGCATTGGTTGGAGTCTCAGGGCGTGGCCGCAGATGTGGCCCTCACGTATGCATCATGGAGCGAAGGGTTGCCAGGACTCGCGTATCATTATGCGACAAATCCCGATGCTGCTCAGCGCTTGCATGATCAACTTGACGAGCTGTTGGCATTGTCAACACAACCACTTCATGAGTGCTTCAAGTGGGTCGAAGCCCGCAACAAAGCCTTCCGTGACGGTGAACAAAGTGCCGTCTATGAGACATTGACGTTGTGGCAACGCTGGTGGCGTGACGTGCTCGTGACTGCGGCTGGGCTGCCTGATGCAATTACTTGGGTCGATCGACAAGCCGACATTGTGCGTGTGGCACGTGGGACGGGCGTCGTGGCTGCAGCGCAATTTGTGCGCCTGCTCATTTATGCGGTACGCCAACTACGCGAGAATACGAATCCCCAGCTGGTTTTCGAACATTTAATCCTCCATCTCCCCGACCGTCGTTGAGTGAAAGGAAGCCATGTGACTCCACCTGCAGCCATCGTCCTCCAAAACGTCACCAAGCGTTTCCAGCAGGTGACTGCTGTTGATGCGGTCAACCTCGAAATCCGCGACGGCGAATTTTTTTCGATGCTCGGTCCATCGGGATGTGGCAAAACGACCACACTACGCATGATTGCCGGCTTCGAATTCCCCACCGAAGGAGCCATTTATCTGGCAGGTGAACACGTCGAACGCGTCCCCGCATACCAACGCAACGTGAATACGGTCTTTCAGTCATATGCCCTGTTCCCCCACATGAGTGTGGCACAAAATGTCGGCTTTGGGCTTGAGATGAAAGGCGTCAAAAAGAGTGAAATCACGGCGCGTGTCAATGAGGCGCTGGCCATGGTGCAGCTCACCGGATACGGTGCCCGTCATCCCAAACAACTTTCTGGTGGGCAACAGCAACGCGTGGCGCTCGCACGGGCGCTGGTCAATCGCCCCAAAGTGCTCTTGCTCGATGAGCCACTCGGTGCCCTCGATCTCAAGTTGCGCAAAGAAATGCAGATTGAACTCAAGCGCCTGCAACAAGAAGTCGGTATTACATTCATCTATGTCACGCACGACCAAGAAGAAGCACTGACGATGAGTGACCGCATTGCAGTGATGAGCCAGGGCAAGTTGCTGCAAGTTGGCTCGCCGACCGAAATCTACGAGCGCCCGTCATGTCAGTTCGTGGCGGACTTTATTGGTGAAGCCAACTTTGTCACAGGGCGTGTCACGCACATCCAGGGTGCCTATGCCACAGTTGCCGTCAACGACGAACTCACATTAACTGGATTACTCCAAGGGAGTACGACAGTGGGGGCCACCGTCACGCTGGCCATTCGCCCCGAGAAATTACGCCTGCTCGTGCAGGCACCCGAACAAGGTGTTTCATTGCCGGCTCATGTGGCGCGAGTCCTGTATATCGGTAGTGACACACGTCTGACAGTCGAAATCGCCGGTGGAATTGCCATCGACGTATGGGAACAAAACAATCGCTCAACACTCGACCGCGATGCCTATTGGCAACGTGGTGAACGCGGGTTCGTGAGCTGGAATCCCGACAACGCACTCGTGCTCACACAGTAGGAGTTGGCGATGACAAGCATTCCTGACCAAGAACTTCCGCTCACACGCCAGCACGAACGCCGCCGTCAGCTGCGGCTGTTGTTAACTCCCGGGTTGTTCTGGCTCGTACTCTTTTTCGTCATCCCCTTGTTCATCGTGTTGCTCTATAGCTTTGCGACACCTGCGCCTGCAGGACGGGGCGTGATTTGGCAATTTAGTCTGGACAGCTATACCACGCTCTTTAGCAAAGAGTTGTATGTCAACGCCTATGTCCGCTCGCTGGTTGTGGGCATCCAGACCACGGTCATCTGTTTGTTACTGGGATACCCGTTGGCACTGGCCATGGTGTTGGCTCCACCCGAACGCCGTATTATTCTGCTATTTCTGGTGCTCATCCCGTTTTGGACGAATTTTTTGGTGCGTACCTATGCGTGGATGCTGATTCTCAGCAACAACGGTATCCTGAACTCGCTGTTGGAGATGCTTGGATTCGCCAAACAAATCCTCTATCCGACAGAGTCAGCCGTGCTCATTGGGCTGATATACGGTAATTTGCCATTCATGGTATTGCCCCTCTACGCCTCACTTGCCCGTTTTGATTTCACATTAATGGAGGCAGGGAGTGATTTGGGGGCAAATCAGTGGGGGCAATTTTGGCGCATCATGTTCCCGCTGACATTACCAGGTATTGTGGCCGGTTCCGTCCTCGTGTTTATTCCCACGGTCGGTCAATTCGTTGTATCTGACTTGCTTGGTGGTTCCAAAGTCGATCTCCTCGGCAACTTATTGCAGCGCTTGTTTACCCGTGCCAACCCACCCAACTGGCCACTTGGATCGGCCATGGCGATTGTCTTCATGGCCTTAGTGACGATTGTCGTCATTATCTATTTTCGTGCCACGACGGAGGAAGATCGATGATAGATTTTTCGACGACGACCAAATCGGTCCCGAATTCGGGGCGCAACACACTCGGACGCCGATTGCTCGATGTGCACACCTGGCTGATGTACATCTTTCTGTATGCGCCGATTCTGATTCTGGTGATTTTCTCGTTCACCCAGGATGGCTTTGGGGTGCGCTGGACCGGATTCACGCTCAAGTGGTACCAACGTCTTTTCGATGATGATCGTATGATGGCCGCCGCGCTCAACACCCTGTGGGTGGCGTTGGTGTCAACTATCATCTCCACCGTGTTGGGGACGTTGTTGGCACTGGCCATGGAACGCTACCGCTTCCGTGGCCGTAGTGGCGTCGATGCATTGTTGTATTTGCCCATCGTCATCCCCGAAATCGTGATGGCGCTCGCCTTATTGGCATTTTTTTCATTTGCGTTTGGCATCGTCGATGCACTCTTTGGTGTGCAGTTACGCATGAACATCTGGACAGTCATCTGCTCGCATGTGGCGTTCTGTGTGTCGTTTGTGGTTGTTGTGGTACGTGCCAGCCTCAAAGGATTTGATGTGCGTTTAGAAGAAGCTGCGGCGGATTTGGGGGCCGATCCCAATACTACCTTCTGGCGCGTCACGTTGCCACTGATTATGCCGGGGGTGATTGGCGGTGCATTACTGGCATTCACGCTGTCGCTCGATGATTTCATCATCAGCTTCTTTACTGTTGGCCCTGGCACCAACTTGCTCCCCATTGAAGTCTACGGGCGTGTCAAACGTGCAGTCACACCGCAAATCAACGCCATCTCTACGTTGATGTTGGTATTGTCGATGGCACTTGTCTTTTTGTCTCAATTTGTGCAACGAAGGCGCAACTAGCCCGTATAATATGACAGAATCTTGATTATCCGCTTTGATGTCAAAGGAATCACAATGAAACACGTATTTCGCATAGTGCTGCTGATGCTAGTGTTTAGCATGCTCATTGCCTGTGGTGCGGCTCCTGCGGCCGAGGCGCCTGCGGCATCAGACACCCAGGCCCCAGCCGCTGATGGCGTGGATCGCAGCAAATTGTCCAAAGAGCTCTACGTCTACAATTGGACGGATTACATGGATCCACAGATTTTGGCTGATTTTGAGGCACAGTATGGCGTCAAAGTCATCCTCGACACCTATGATGCCAACGAAGATATGATTGCCAAAGTGGCTGCAGGTGGTTCGGGGTATGATATCGCCGTGCCATCCGATTATGCGGTGCAGACCATGGTCAATGCGGGATTGGTACAAGAATTAGACCACAGCCTGTTGCCCAATCTCACACACATCGAGCCGACGTTGCTCAACAAATACTTCGACGAAGGTAACAAATACTCGGTCCCATACATGTACGGCATCACGGGTATTGCCTACAACAAAAAAGCATTCCCCACGCCTCCCGATAGCTGGTCGGTGATGTTTGATACCGCAAGCATCGAGAAGTACGCGGGGAAATTCAGCATGCTTGATGACGAACGCGAATCCCCGGGTGCCGCGCTGCGTTACCTCGGCAAATCACTGAATGAAACCGATCCCGAAGCGCTCAAACAGGCACAAGCGCTCCTCACCAACCAGAAGCAGTATTTGGCCGCCTACAATAGCAGCGACGTCAACCGCAAATTGGCGGGTGGCGAATATGTGATGGCACACGCCTGGAGCGGCCAGGCCATGCAAGCACGCAATGGCCTCGAAGGTGAATTCGAAGGGAATCCCGATATCGGCTTCGTGATGCCCAAAGAAGGCGGCATGATTTGGATGGACAACATGGTCATCCTCAAGGATTCCCCCAATGCCTATACCGCACATGTCTTTATGAATTATGTGACACAACCCAGCGTATCAGCGCAAAACACCAGCTATATTGGCTATCTGACCCCCAACAAGGACGCGGTGCCGTTGCTTGACCAAACAGTGCGCGATTTGTACGCCGAAGGCTTTGCTCCTGATGCCGAAGTGTCTAAGCGCCTCGAATGGGCGGTACGCAACGAAAAAACATCCGTATTCACCGATGTCTGGACGGCTGTCAAAGGCGAATAATCGTTTTGAGACTACACGCACACGGGGGAGTGGTGACAACCGCTCTCCCGTGTTCACGTTGTGTACACACCGCTGTACATCCGTATGCCGTATACTCTGGGCAGGAAGTAAGAATGACGGGAGCAACGTAATGCTACCACCACAACTCACGCTTGGTCCGTTGGCGCTGCGCGTCCACAATATCGAGCGCATGTATGCGTTTTATGCCCAGGCCCTGCAACTCAAACTGATTCGCCAATCGGACGAGGATGGCGCGTGTCTCCTCGGTAGCGATACCCAGCCCCTCCTGCACCTGATTCCTGATCCTACGGCACAGCCTGCACCGCGTGCCGCTGGACTCTACCATGTGGCCTATCGCTACCCGACCCGCGCCGCTCTTGCCACGGCCATTCGCCACTATGCATCGCTAGGGTTACGTGTCCAGGGGGCATCGGACCACGGGGTGAGCGAGGCGTTCTATTTGGCAGACCCTGAAGGCAACGGCATCGAAATGTATGCCGATCGCCCTACTGCGCAATGGCCACGTACCAGCGATGGTGCATTGGCCATGGTGACGGATCCCATCGACATCGATGGCATTATGGCCTGCCCGACAGAATCAGCATATCCGGTTATTGGCCACATGCACCTGCATGTAGGCGATTTGGCACGGGCGCAGGCCTTTTATCATACGATTATCGGCTTTGATTTGATCCAGCTCTACGGTGGGCAAGCCGAGTTCGTATCGGCGGGTGGCTACCACCACCATCTGGGCTACAATGTGTGGCGTGGCCGCAACATTCCCCCGGCGCCGGCGAATGCTACTGGTCTGGTCTGGTGGACCATCAATTTGCATGATGCACATGCCTATGTCGCACTCAAAGACCGCT
>CAZIKU010000015.1:0-39155 GCA_964539815.1 uncultured Klebsiella sp.
AACATGTCACTTCCACATGCATCTGCGTTCCCTCCTGTCCTTGTGTTGACCAGCGATACCAGTGGTTGGGAAACACATGCGAGTAATATTTCCACGCAAGCACTCAGCACCATGCTAACCGAAGTGCGAGCATTAGGCATTAGCATCACACACATGCAAGTCGCACCTGACACGATTCACGAACTCCTCGCTCCTTTTGCACCAGACACGTATCTAATTCTAAACTGGTGTGAAGGCTGGGGCAACGACAGCTTCGACTTCGCCACGCCGATTAATATCTTGGAAGATTTGGGGTATACATTTACTGGCGCGAATTCTAGCGCTATGCGTAATGAACAGCATAAAGATGTGGCGCGTGCCATCCTCGAAGCAGCGCATGTGGCGATTGCTCCATGACGCATCGGGAACCAAGTTCGTGTGACTGACTGGGACATCTTCCCCGCCATCGTCAAACCAAGTCGCGTGCATAGTTCTCAAGGCATCAGTCGCCATTCAGTGGTCGACACCCCGGCTACGCTCAATGCACAGATCACTGCTATCATGACGCAGTATGCAGGTCCAGTAATTATCGAACAATTTTTGACCGGCATTGAGTATCACGTGGGTGTATGGGGAAATGGTGATGTTCTGCACACACTACCAGTGAGCGCCATTGATTATTCGCATATCGCCGATTACCACGACCGGCTGTGTACAGAAGTCGCCAAGTGGCAATTCGAAGATCCGATGTATCAATCGTTGTGGCATAGCACGGCAGGTTGGCACTTCCCCAGTACCATACCTGCTAATATCACACAGCAACTCCACACCAACGCCATCGCTGCCTACTGCGCACTCGGTCTACGCGACTACGGACGCCTCGACATGCGTGTACACGAAGACATAGTGTATGTGATCGATATCAACGCCAACCCCGGTATCGACTTCGACGGTAAACTAGCGATCATGAGTAATCATGCTGGTTATACGTATGGCCAATTCATTGCACAAATTTTGGCATTTGCCATGGCACGGATGCCGGAACGGAGATGACATACACCGACCGATATACTAAATAATTAAGAATGAAAAATTATGAATTATGAATTCGTCCTACCCTTCCATGCACCATCTCATGTGTCTCCACTCCATACACGGCTGGGGTATCCTGCATATCCTGTCAATCAATGTCCCTTTTATATCCTGTCCATCGATGTTCAAAATAGAAAAGACAGGATACATCGCTGTATCCTGCCCATCCTGTCAATCGATGTCCGCCATGTATCACGGAGTCTTGGTCGGTGTCTCCGTTGCTGGGCGATAGGTTGGCAATGCCGTCGGTTTGAGCGGGGTAGCCGTGAACCAAGTGCCGATGATGCTCACGTTGAAGTCGCTCACCAAATAGATGCGATCGTCGTCGCTACGTTTGATGTACTGCGCATCACCTGATGGATTATTCCCTCCGACCAGCAGTGTCACTAGCGACTTGTTCGATTTGTCGAACAAAGTAATGCTGAATTGCGGTTTCACCAGCCCGTATGCCGACAAATCCGCTGTGGTCGGAGTAATCACGGTGGTGGCAGACAGTTTCGCCACAGCCTGGATGGCCGGTCCAATTACCACCTCGTCCCCAGGGAATTCGGTGGGCTTTTCGATCATCCAGCCCATATCGGAACGCGCCACGCGGAAGGTTGTCCCGTCGTCTTTGACTGCTTCCAATACGGTCACATCCTGTGATGCGATATCGGTCACCGCAATCGTCGGTTTCGCTGCGTCTGTACTGCTCGTTGCATCAGGCTCAGGCACAAAGTACAGGTAGGCACCGACCGCAACACACAGCACCAGCAAGGCCACTGTCATGCGTGGATTCATTGTTTCTGCTCCCTTTAGCGCCGGCGCCACCATACCACAATACCCGTCACCACAAACAACAACGGCAACCCAATCACACAACTATAAAAGATGAGTGCGCTCTGGTCGTCCGTCAAAAAGATTTGCCGATTAACTGGCTCGGGCAAAGGCAACGAAATCAGTGCATCCTGTGCACCCGCCCAGGCAATCGTGTTGCGGATCAATGTGGTGTTGGCCTGTGCCGCATTGATGTAGCCATTGCTGATGAAGTCCACATCACCAATCACCACCACGCGCGATTTGTTGGGTGATTCCAGGATATATCCGAAGTTGAGTGGACCGACGGCATCGCTCTCCTGGGTTTTGACTTGTCCATCCGTGAAGTCTGTCGCTCCACTACTACGCGCACTACTCGCCAAAAAGGCTTGGCGCGTGTATCCCTCGGGCTGTTGGCCGACTTCCGTGATACTGCGTGCCGTATTAAAGACGCTGGCCTGCCCCGTCATGTTACGCGTCAGTTCCGTGAACGGATACTCCAACACTGCCGGTGCAAGTGGATTCCCCACCTGCGATTGCTGGTCAATGATGATATCTTTTTGCCACTCGAGTCCCCACAACTGCATCAACGTTTCCAGGGGAGCCGGTGACAGCGGATTCGACAGTACCACCAGTCGCCCACCACCATTGGTGTAGTTGATAATCTGTGTAAATTCGGCTTGCGTGATTTCGTCCTGTGGGTCAGCAATCAGCAACACGCTATCCGACAAGGGAATCGTGTTAGAAATGGTCAAATTCAATGGCTGAACGGTAAAGTTGTCTTCTTCGAGCACGACTTTGAGTTCGCTGATACCGTTCGGATCGACCGAATCCAGTGACCGTTCGCGATGCCCTGTCAGCACATACACCGTCGTCTTCACGTTTTGGGTCAACTTCAAAATTGTGCTACTGATGCCCTTTTCATCACTCGCAGTCGTCTGCAGCGTGCGTCCGTCATACTTGAAAATCAATGTACCGTACGTGGTCACATTGTCAGCCCGCGCCGCCACTGGGTCGGTGTCGGGATTGACAAAGCGATACGTCAGCGACGGCGAGGCAGCCGCGTATTCCTTCAGGCGGCTCTCGACATCATCCTGGCGGGCACGGTCTTGTGCACCGTAGTACCCCACGATTTCCAGCGGCTTTTTCAACGACAAGACGATATCTTTGCTCTGTTGCGAAATCGAGAATTCCTTGTTGGCGGTGACGTCAATGCGCCGATGGTAGCGCACGCCCAACACGTTGATCATGACCACCAACGCAATCATCAGCAGCGACATGGCACTTGCATTTGCGCCATAGCGTACCGAACGCAGGCCCAAGACGGCCTTGATACGTGCAATAACTGTCTGCATTAGCGGTATCTCCGTGTCTCGAGTGTGCGTGTGGCCAAAAACAATGCAACCACGGTGACACTCACGTAATAAATCACATCTTCGAGGTTGATGGCACCTCGTGCAAAGTCGTTGTAATGCGTTGGGATGGCCAGATACGTCAGCACCGTCGCTGCCCCCGTCATCACATTACCCGCCGCATCGATCAACCACAACAACAACAAAATACCGAAGCCCAGCACCGCTGCCACAATTTGGTTCTCGGTCAATGCTGACGTAAGCACGCCAATGGCAAACATCGCCGAACTCAACAAAATCAACCCCAAGTAGCCGGTGGCAATGGGACCCCAATCCGGCGTACCACCAATCCGCCACAAAATGAACGGGTAGTAGAGTGTCGCAAGCAACATCACACCAAACATGGCCATGGCTGCCATATATTTACCCAGCACAACTTCCCAGTCACGCACAGGTGCCGTCAGCAAAATCTCGAGCGTGCCCGTCTTTTGTTCGTCCGCAAGCAGACGCATCGTCAACAGCGGTGTCACAAAAATCAACACCACCGTCACATTGAAAAAGAGCCCATCCATCGTAGCCTGGCGGCTTTGAATGAGAATCAGCGCAAACAGGTACCCAGCAATCAACAAAAAGACGGCCGACACCATATAGGCAATCGGCGAAATAAAGTACGCCAAGAGCTCGCGACGAGCAATCACCAACGCAGTACGCATAATCCCTAGGCTCCTTCAACTTCGGCGACGATGGGCGATTCCGTGGATGCACTGACATCGTCTTCTTGGGTCGTCAATTCGAGGAATATTTCTTCCAGGCTGAGCGTCACCTTTTGCATGGCCAACAATCCCCAACCTTGTGCAACCACCGTCGCCGCCAACTGCGGGCGTAATTCCAGCCCTGGAGCGGCTTCGACATGCAACACACCGTTATCATCATGTTGCACACTAATCACGCCAGGAATCTGCCGCAATGTGGTCACGTCGTTTGGTTGATGCTGCACAGTGACTTCGATGCGTTCCGATCCTTGCAAGCGCGACGTGAGTGCCTGCGGCGTATCCACAGCGACCACACGCCCCTTTTTGATAATCACCACACGATTGCATAGCATGCTGACTTCAGGCAAAATATGCGTACTCAAAATTACCGTGCGCGTGGCACCGAGTTCGCGAATCAGCTCGCGCACTTCAATGATTTGGCGCGGGTCAAGCCCGACGGTGGGCTCGTCGAGAATCAGTACGTCCGGGTTGTGCAACAAGGCCTGTGCCAGACCAACGCGTTGGCGTTGCCCCTTGGACAATTTACCGATGCGGTCGTCGGCACGCTCGCTCAGATGCACCAAGCCCATGGCGTGCTCGACCGCATCCGCCCGGTCCGTCACATTGCGCAAACGCGCCATGTGGTCTAGATACCCTGCCACCGTCATCTCTGGGTAGAGGGGCACCCCTTCGGGCAAGTAGCCGATGCGTTGCCGTGCCTGCAATGATTGCGTCTGAATATCGAACCCGTCGATGGTCACCGTGCCACTGCTGGCAGGCAAATAGCCCGTCAACATGCGCATCGTGGTGGTTTTGCCGGCACCATTGGGTCCCAAGAATCCCAATACTTCGCCACGTGCCACCGAGAAGGTGACATCATCAACGACGGTGACGTCGTTGTAGCGCTTGGTCAGTCCGGTCACTTCGATCATGAATCCTCCACACACATACGTTTTCGCATTTGCGTCCTGACATACCTTGCCAAATGAATATAAATCACATGTAAAGTGAATGTGAGAATTTGATGAGAATACGTCAATTCACTGACGAATTGCGTACGTCCCAGCCATCCGCCAACAACGCATCAGCACGCCAGGTTATCTGTGCCGCGTCAATCACCGTCTCGCGCCAGTGCATGGGGATTGCCGATTCACCCCAGAGCGCCCCCGCTAACTGCCCGTATATGGCAGCCGTCGTATCGGCATCTTCCCCCAAATTTGCAGCGGCCAATACCCCATCGTGATAGTTGTCGTGGCGAGCAAGCGCCCACAATGCGGCTTCGAGTGAACGAATCACATATCCAGTACCACGAATATCAGGTGGTTCACGGCGAAACGAACCAGCCAGCACGTGGCGTACATCGGTGTGCAGCTGTTCATCCACCGCCAGTTTTTCTGCCAGCGCCCACACTGCCGCACGATCACCACCATGCATCCCAGCCTGCATAAACTGCGCCATGACGGCACACGCATCGAGCGCGCTTGCCGTAGCATGCGTGGTGCGTGAACTCTCGCGGGCATAGTGCGCCAACTTGTCGTCATGTACATAGCGCACAGGAATCGGCGCGAGCCGCATCAACGAGCCATTCCCCGCACTCATCGGATGCGGATCACCGGCAAAGGGATCACCATTCTGGCGGAAGCGCGTGAGTGCGCCGAGCACCGTCGACCCAATGTCGAAACACCGCCCTGTCACCGAAAAATACCCCTCGTCCTGCCAGCGCACATAGCGCTGCATTTGGTCACGGGCATCAAATCCACCACACACCAGCAGACTTTCGGCCAAACACATCATCATGCTGGTATCATCCGTCCATGCACCTTTGGGCAGACGAAACGGACCACCACCAACCATATCTGTAATCGGCGTAAATGTTCCGGGTCGTTCGAATTCCAGCGTGGTGCCAATCGCATCACCGACAGCCAGACCAAGCATGGCACCACGGGCTCGGTCACGCAACTGGCGCCAGCGCTGTGCCTGGGATGCACTCGGTTCTTGCCAGGTGCGCACAAAGGCACGTTGTGCATCCGTTTCTGGTGAATCACCCGCCAAACCATGCCGTGCGGCCTGGAGACGATCGAGTGCCGCTCCTCCCGTCAGTCCTTGCCGCACGTACCAGCAGCCGATTACCGTACCCGTACGCCCTTTGCCCCCCCAACAGTGCACATAGACACGCCGCCGCGCACGGTGCGCGGCGGTAATCTCGTCCAAAATAGCCAGCATCATCGCAGGTGACGGGATACCCATATCGCGAATCGGGAAAGACCGATGCATGATGTGTGGTGCCTGCTGCACTAATGCATCGACATAGCGCACACCGGCATCGGCAGGTGTCGTCAAGTCAATGATCAACGTGATATCTGATTCGACTAGCCATGCGATATTGGCGTGCTGACGTTGGGGATCCGCGTCACCCAACAGCGCCCCTGCCCATATTCCCTGGTCAGCCTGGTAGCACAATGAAGGAGCATGTACCATATATTCCCTCACCTCATGAACCACTCCATGCGTGGCATGCACACAAACGACCGCATACCAAGACGAATCGTCGTCGAGATGCGGGCGCCAAACGGTTCTGTTTACACCATGTTCAGAGAAAAACGCGCCACAACAATCATCACTACTCCTACATATTAATATTGTAACACTCCCAGAAAAAAACACCACGAGGAGCATGTGCTCCTCGTGGTGTTGTGTGGTACCTCCAGCGGGATTCGAACCCGCGACCTTCACCTTGAAAGGGTGACGTCCTAGGCCGCTAGACGATGGAGGCGAAACCTCTGGTAGTATATCATCATTCGGAATGAATTTCAAAACGAATTTGGAGTAATTTCATGGCGACTCTCAAAATCCTCACCGCAGCGGATATTCGCGCCCTCGTCGATATGCCAACTGCCATCGATGCCGTGCATGCAGCATATGCTGGAATTGCGCAGGGCACCACGAGCGTACCGTTGCGCATCGATGTCGCACAGACGGCCCATCAGTCTCATACGTTTTTTATGCCCGCACTCGTCAACAATCAGAGCCTAGGCATGAAAATCGTATCCGTCTACCCGCACAATCGCGACCGCCACCAACTCCCGACTATTCATGCAATTGTGATGCTTATCGACGCCGAAACAGGACGTCCACTCGCCATGATGGATGGCACATTCCTGACCGTGTTACGCACCGGCGCATCCGCAGGGGTGGCAACACGCTTACTGGCACGGCCAGAGAGTAGCCACCTCGTTATCATTGGGGCCGGCGCCCAAGCGTGGGCGCAGGTCGCCGCCGTCTGTGCCGTGCGTCCGATTACCCACATCACGATAGTCAATCGTAGTCCAGAACGAGCCGCTCAGCTCGTCAATACACTCGCCCCACGCCATCCCACCTGCACCATTACAATCGCCACCGACCGGGCCCAGGCACTGGCCCAGGCTGATGTGGTCTGTTTGGCGACATCAGCGAGCACACCCGTCTTTGCTGATAGTGAAATCCGCCCCGGTACGCACATCAACGGAATCGGGTCGTTTACGCATACCATGATCGAAGCCGATCCGCGCACACTCGGTCGTGCCTACGTGGCCGTTGACCAGTTTGCTGCAGCCTGGAGCGAAGCCGGTGAACTCATCGCGGCCCGCGATCAGGGATTACTTGACCCGGGCTCCGTCGTGCAAATCGGTGACATTGCCAACGGCAGTGCACCAGGACGCCGTGATGACGCCCAAATCACCTTCTTTAAATCGGTGGGGAATGCCGCCCAAGACGTCGCTGTTGCCAGCATTGCCTATGCACAAGCATCCCAGCAACAGCGTGGGCAAGATGTCGATCTCTAGATGAGATGGTGTATCATACACACATAACCGATTCATTGGTAAAGGAAATGCACGCATGACACAACCCACCGTTGGTTTTATCGGGCTCGGTATCATGGGGCGTGGCATGGCACGCAATATTGCCCGGGCCGGCTTCCCTCTCTATGTCTACAATCGCACTGCAAGTCGCATGCACGAGCTGTCAGATGTGTCCGCACAACCGACCACATCACCTGCCGATTTGGCCAGCAAATGTGACATCGTGATTACCTGCGTCAGTGATACACCCGACGTCGAAGCCGTCATTCGCGGCGATCAGGGCGTCATCGCAGGAATCCGCCCCGGTACCCTCGTCATCGACATGAGTACCATCAGCCCTCAAGTCACCGTGGAATTAGCAGCGGCGATTACCGCACGCGGCGGGAGCATGCTCGACGCACCCGTCAGTGGTGGCAGCGAAGGTGCCGCCAAAGGCACATTGAGCATCATGGTGGGTGGGAGTGAAGTCGACTTCAACCGAGCCTTGCCCGTCTTCCAGGCCATGGGCAAAAACATCATCCACGTCGGCGCCCAAGGTGCCGGCCAAACAGTGAAGCTCGTCAATCAAATCCTGGTTGTCGGCAATGCCTTGGCGATGAGCGAAGCCTTGCTCTTTGCACAGGCTGGTGGCGTCGACGTCCAAAAAGCCCTGGCGGCAGTCAGCGGTGGCGCAGCGGGGAGTTGGATGCTCTCCAATCGTGGTCCGCAAATTCTCAATCGTGATTGGCGACCCGGCTTTACTATTGACCTCCAACAAAAAGACCTACGCCTCGTCCTCGGCGCAGCCGATGAGTTGGGAGTGCCACTACCGGGCACCGCCCTCATCTTTCAGCTCTATCGCACTCTCCAGCAGGCTGGATTAGGCCACGAAGGCAACCATGCCCTCGTCAAAGCACTCGAACAGCTAGCGCGCTTCGAAATCAGTGGCACGTCAGCACAATAAATACGCATCGTTTCACGCATACCAGAAGGAAGAGCCATGAGTCAATCAATTGTTGATCTCGACAAAGAGTACATCTTGCAGACCTATGCACGCGCCGATTTCGTCATCGAACGTGGCGAGGGCTGCTACCTCTACGACAGCAACGGGCATCGCTACCTCGACTGTGTGGCTGGCATCGCCGTTAACGCACTCGGATACGGTGATGCAGACGTGACAGCTGCCATCGCTCAACATGCCGGCGGGCTTTTGCATCTTTCCAACCTCTATCACAACACTAGTGGTGCCAAACTGGCCAAATCACTGGTGGATGCCACTCCCTGGGCTGATCGCGTCTTTTTTAGCAACAGCGGCGCCGAAGCCATGGAAGGTGCCCTCAAATTTGCGCGGCGCTATGCACGCGATCGCCACGGCGAAGGCAAAACTGGCGTCGTGGCATTCGATGGCTCGTTCCACGGTCGCACCATGGGGGCAGTGGCTGTCACCGCCCGCGAAAAGTATCGTGCGCCCTTCGCCCCTGTCATGCCCGACGTGCGCTTCGGCGACTACAACGACATCACCCAACTTGACGGCCTGATTACGGCCGACGTCTGTGCCGTCGTCATCGAGCCAATCCAGGGTGAGGGTGGACTCCGCGTCGCCGATCACGCCTACCTGCGCAAAATCCGCGCCTTGTGTGATCAACACGACGTCGTACTCATCTACGACGAAATCCAGTGTGGCATTGGACGTACGGGCACCATCTGGGGTCATCCCAGCGACGTCCCCCCCGATATCATGACCATCGCCAAACCACTCGGTGGCGGCTTGCCCATCGGGGCGATTTTGATGCGTCAAAAAATCGCCGACACTATTCATGCCGGCGATCATGGATCAACATTTGCAGGTGGACCATTCATTACTGCTGTTGCGCAGGTCGTATTCAACAAAATTAATACGCCGGAGTTTCTCACCCACGTGCGCGATGTCAGCGACTACCTCGATGAATCGTTGCAGGACTTGATGTCACGCCACCCCGAAATCACCGAACTGCGTGGTCGCGGTTTGATGCGCGGTGTCCGCATGACGGTGCCCGTCAATGCCGTACGTGAGGCTGGACACAACCACCACTTGCTCGTAGCTACCGCGGGCGACGATGTCATCCGCCTCGTGCCCCCACTAGTCATGCAGCGCAGCCACGTCGACGAACTCGTCAGCAAACTCGATGCTGCTATCAACGACGTCGTCAAACACTAATCCGTAAATCCCATCTCCGCCAATATGTCACGTGCCACACGGGCTTCATCCCACGGGATGGAGCCCGTCGCCATGATGATGCTGCCTTCGTGACCTTTACCGAGAAGTAACACCATATCCTGCGCCTCTGCCATCGCCAAGGCCGCTGCAATTGCCTGCTGTCGGTCAGGTATCAAAAAGAGATCGCGTCCATCGCGCCGACCAGCCGCACGCGCCCCGACAGCGATTTCTTCGAGGATGGTCATGCGATCTTCGCCGCGCGGATCCTCGTCGCTCACATAGACAACATCGCAGTAGCTGGCTGCAATCCGTCCTTGTTGCGGACGTTTTTCACGGTCACGCTCACCTGCCGACCCAAATACGACAATCAGCCGCCCTGGGGTGATGGGACGTACCAGTTTCATCACCTTTTCAAACGATGCCGGTGTATGCGCATAATCCACCAACACGGCGAACGGTTGGCCAGCATTGATACGCTGCATGCGTCCACGTACCCCATCCACACGACAAATCACCACCAAGGCATCATCGATTGGCACACCTTCACTGAGTGCAACCGTCAATGCCGCCAGCGCATTCGACACATTGAAATCACCCGTCAAATTGAGATGCACATGGCGATTACCCCAGTGCGATTCCAAGTCAAAGTCTAGTCCAGCCATACTACTCACCACATTGCGGGCCCGCACATCGGCAGCCTGCTGCACCCCATACGTCAGACGCTCAGCACGCAGTGGTGCTGCCAGCAGAAAGTCGCGGTGATGTGGATCATCGGCATTGGCAATTGCCGTTTTGCGCGATTTGAGCGGACTCTCTGCATATTCACCGAGCATCTCAAACAGTTGCATTTTGGCGCGCCGGTAATCAGTCACCGATTTGTGGAAGTCCAGGTGTTCGCTAGTCACATTTGTCAACACTGCCACATCAAATCCACTCCCGACCAAGCGCTGCCATTCGCGTGACAAGGCGTGCGAGGTAGATTCGAGCACAGCGTGCGTACAGTTGGCTGCCACCATATCAATCAGCATCTGCTGGATTTCTGGGGCTTCGGGAGTGCTTTGGCGCGTCGCATTGGCCCAGATGCGGTCGCCAACTTTGAAGTCCGCAGTACCCACCAAGCCAGAACGCCGCCCACTCACATCAAGCGCGAGTGCCGACAAGTATGTCGTCGTCGTTTTGCCGTCCGTACCGGTAATACCCACGACACGCATCTGTCGCCCTGGGTAGCGCGCCAGTGCCGCCGCCACATGCCCGAGGGCCGGGCGGGCATTGGCAACACGTATCGCGGGGACAGTCAACACTCCGTCATAGGTTGCATCTTCGTAAATAATCGCTGCCGCACCTGCCGCCACCGCATTGGCGATGTAGGCATGTCCATCTGCATGAAAGCCCCGATAGGCCACAAATATAGCACCGGGACGCACATGACGTGAATCGTAGACGACACTGTTCACCAATACTGTCATATCACCAAAGCGTGCCAAAATATCGGGCACAGTCGCGATAGCATCGCCAAATGCACACGCCTGCATATTACCTCTCTCCAGCCACAATCGTGGGTATCGTATCGATTTGCAAGAGTTGACACACTGTCGGAAGTACCGTCTGTGCGACCAATGTGGCGCCAGCATCAGAAAGATGCACACCATCCACCAGAAACTGATAGCCACGCTGACGGGCAATTGTTTCGTAGGTGGCACCACGTCTGAGCGCCAAACTATCAAGGGGCACTCGCCAGAGATGATATTCCGGCCCCGCATAGGGGCGCTGGCGTAACGCATCCACAAAGGCAGCACGCACATCGACAAGTGGCAAATGGAAGCGCTGGGCAACCCGCCGTACCGCATCCACATAGCCATCGAGCAGCGCCTGACCCGGCGTATCGGGCATTTCGCCGAGCGTGGTCGGGGTGTAGAGGACGACGGTAATTCCACATCGCAACAGGCGTTCGATGATGGCAGCATACATGGCTTCGTAGATGGGGATATCGATGGCAATGGGCACTTTTTTGAGGAAACGGTAATAGAGACGACTCAGCGGCTCGCCATACGCCGTGCCAAAGTCGTTGAGTCCCACCATAATACTAACAACGTCGGGACGCGCCGCAATCACATCGCTGTCGAGGCGCTTTAATAAATTAAACGTCGTATCACCGTCAATGCCACGATTAATGACATCGACAGACGGCAAAACCTGTGCCAACTTCGACACATAGGTTGTGCCAATGTTCCCCTGCGTAATACTATCTCCAAAGCAGACTAAGCGCGGCATCGCCATCATACCCCGTCCATACACCATATGCTACGGGGTATTATGACACAATTTATGGTGAAAATTTGCTAGCGTGGATGTACCGCTTTGTACTCAAATGTCGTCAAAAAGAGTTGCTCGATCATATCGAGCGCACGCCGATCTGCAGAGTCGATCGTCGCCAAGGTGCGGGCTGCTTCGAAGTACCAGCGCGTCATCGCATACATGTGTTGATTGGTTATGCCGTATTGTGGCGCCAAATCGAGCATCCATTTGCACTCGCGCTGGATAATTTCGACGGCCCGCAGACGCAATGCCGTTTGCAACAGGCGATGGAGTCGGCGCGGCGACTCCTCAAACATATGCTTTTGAAACTGTACCGCATCGGCACGTTCGGCATCCATACACAGCCCCGGATAGGTACGCTCGAGTTGCGCACTCACCATACGGCAGAGTTGATCTGAACGCCGATCGAGTTCAGCTGCGACGCGGTTACCGTGTTCAATGAGCCAGTCGTCGATTGCACGCATATACGGCTCCTTTCACACTCCTATTGCATGCCAAGTCGGACACGTCCACGCGCGTCACGTCCCGCAAATGCACCACTCGCCAATAACTCGTCACTAATGACCTGCATGGTTTGACATGCCACCTGAAAATCATCGCCGAGATAGGTCCCCGGCATACGCCGACATAATTCGGGATTCTGTACAAATGCGCGTCCCGCATAGGCAAAGCGCAACCCATGATGGTGCAGTGACACAACCAGATTGCCGATCTGCTGCAATGCCACTACGTGTTCGGCCATCGATGCAGTCAGCACCAATACGGCAGGTGACTGCGTCACCATCAGTTCACTCAATCCATGAATGCCCACATTCGTGCCAACGTTGACGACTTCCCAGCCATGCTGTGCCAACAGGAGTGTATAGATGAGTGATCCCACATCGTGATCGTCGTTGGTGGCTGTCCCACAGAGCACGCGCAACCCGTGTCCAAACGTAGAATGCACTTGGATGAGGCTCATCAAACGTTGCCGCACAAACTGTACCGCGATCTGGAGCTGCAAGGTGTATTCATTGCCGTACATCCAACGATTACCGAGTTCGTCGAGAATGGGCAAAAAGACATCGTGTATCAGCGCTTCGATGGGGAAAAGCGTCATCGCAGTATTCATCAATGCATGCGCCTGCCGCATATTACCCATCACCAACGCATCAGTCAATTGATGCTGTAAGTCTGGCCAGCCTGCATCGCCGACGCGCAGACTACGCCCGCGCACAACTTCTGGCTCTACCTCTGCGAGCACCGGCTCACTATCTGGTTCGGACTGCAACAACGACACTGCCTGGCTAATCGCGATGCCATCCTCAGTCGCTTTTTTCAGCCACTTGATGATTTCGATATCGCGCTGCGAATAGAGACGGTGACCGTGTGGCGTACGCGTGGGCTGTGGCACACCGTAACGCTGCTCCCAAGCACGCAACGTCGAGACATTGACTTGCGTTTGCTGTACTACTGCCTTTATGTTGTAACGTGGTGTTGTAGAGAAGGCGAGTAGGTGTCGAATTTGATCAATCATCGAACACCTCATGTTTCGTTGCTGTCCATATCAATGCACTCTGCACCAATACGTCAGGCGTATACGAGAAACGTTATCGTTTACTCCATTTCATTTCAATGATACCGTTTCAGCACGATTGTATACCTAGTGTATACGTCTTGTCAAACCATTGCATATGCACAGGTATTGCATAATACAACTAGCGATTTTTGTGGTCGAAGTGTTAATGATTTTGTGGCCAATATAGCACCGTTTATTCACATTATGTCGCATATCAATCAATAATTCACGATTCGTTCGTCATGTGAATGTGCCACACCTGTGGCGGGAGTGAATGAAACGCTGGGCTGCAGTGCTGGACAGATGCACAGAAATTATCGACGTCAGCCAGCCCAGAGCGTAGCATTGCACGATGATGTGATTCACCACCACTACATATCCCCCAGCCAGGCAAAATCTGCCCGTTTTCATTGTAAATAATTTAATGACTATTTTTATCATTATGTCGCGCCATCTGATCAGCGTGTACACCCACTATTTTCAGACATTTTTGGAATTTTGTATTGAAAATGTGGTGGAGCACGCAGGGGATTTGGGGAAATGTAGTAATGATTTGGTACTATGCTGTAGTACAGAGTGAGTCGCAGACTATTTAGATGTGATGCTATCAGATGCCATAAATGTAGTTATGACTCCGTTTACATGACGCGCAGATAGATCAGTGTGGTCCATGGTTGTCGAAAATTAGCCAAAAAAGGGAATGTTCACACCGTGCGCAGTTTTTGCATAGCCAATATATATTTAATGTGTAAATAAAACAATTGACAACACCTTTTTATCAATCCTATAATCGAAGCAAGTCCAACCAAGCAATACAGGAAACACTGTCGTAAGACAAGGGGGAGCTTGGGGGGCAGCCGAACCCAGAGCGTATAGTAATGCGGAGAGGGGGTGACAACAATGGCAGACAACAAGAATGACTTGGTGCCGGCACAATGGAAGTCGCTCTTCAACAACGAAGAGTGGTTGGTGCACGGGATCGTCGTCAAGACGATGTATGGCTTCGGTGCAATCGCACTGGTCGCGCACATTTTGATCTGGTCATGGAAGCCCTGGTTCTAGTGTTGTTGGGTTACGCTGGTGCGTAGCAACAAGAAGTAGAGGATTGCGTCATGAATCGTCCAATAGAATTCAAGACCGCGGTAGTGCTTGGCACATTGCTGGGTGTCGTAATGGCGTTGTTGAATCACTTTGTGGTTCTCAGCTCCGACAAGTACAGCAGCATTTTCGGAGCACTCGGCAACTAATTGTGTAGGTTCGGTCGCACTGCGACGAGCACGGCGGGTCGAACGGCTCCCGTTCGGCCCGCTTGAGTGTATGAGATGGGTAGGAAGTTTTGGAATTAGCCCGTGGTGAGACGGCAGGTGCTTATTTGATCTCTGCCACACGCTAGAAAGCGAGTGTCTGCGATGTCTGATGCGCCACAAAAGCCACTGCTGCAACCCGATGGTGAGTATCGCACTTCAATGGCTTCAGCGAGCTCGACAGGCGCAGGCCTTCGCGCCGCCGAGATTAGCTATGAGGCAGTCGAGGCGCGTTACAAGCGACCAGGCGGCACGATTGCCGCGAAGATCTTTGGGCACGACCCCTTGGACTTCTGGATCGGTCCCTTTTACGTCGGGTTCTTTGGTGGTACCGCAATCGTCAGTATTGCATTAGGTGTGTTGACGTATTTTTATCAGGCGTTCTTTATTGAGAAGCGCTTCAACATTTTGGCGACGGCCCTCGAGCCACCGCCGATTAGTGCTGGATTGCGCATCGTTGGATTGGGCGAGCCAGGTTTTGCTTGGCAATGGACCGTGGCATTTGCCACCATCGCGTTTGTGAGTTGGATGCTGCGTCAGGTTGATATCAGCCTGAAGCTCAAGATGGGTTTAGAAATTCCGATTGCCTTTGGTGCCGTTGTGTCATCATGGGTGACGTTGCAGATTCTGCGACCAATTGCGATGGGTGCTTGGGGGAACGGTTTCCCACTCGGCATCACGCATCACCTCGACTGGTTGAGCAACATCGGCTATCAGTACTACAACTTTTTCTATAATCCGTTCCATGCGATCGGTGTTACATTACTATTTGCATCGACCTTGTTCTTGCACATGCACGGCTCAGCGATTTTGAGCGCTGCACGCCGGCCGGTGAGCGAACACAACGTCGACGTCTTTTGGCGCAACATTATCGGCTACAGCATCGGCGAAATCGGCATTCACCGTGTCGCATTTTGGGCTGGTGCAGCGTCAGTGTTGTTTGCCAATGTCTGTATCTTCTTGTCAGGTACGCTTGTGCATGACTGGAATGCCTTCTGGGCCTTCTGGGATCGTATCCCGGTCTGGAGTGGCACAGGCGCAGGCGTCGTATTGGTCGGTCTGGGGATTGTCTTCTCCAAACGCAGCGACAAATTGAATCCAGAACCAGACCTCGACGCTGTCGAGAATGTACAGGGGCTCGAAGGCACGATTGGGCAATCGACCGTTATTGGCTTTATGGAACGACTTTTTGGTAACGGCAAAGTCCTGCCAATCTATGTCGGTGTCTGGGGCGTGATTGGTCTGGCCGCCTTCATGGTGTCTGTCTTCATCATTCTCTCAAGCTACATGCACGAAGTCGGCAACAATCCGATTGGCTTTATCCGCGAATTCTGGAACCTGGCGGTGATGCCACCGGCTGCCAAATACGGCTTGTCGTGGAATGTGCCGTGGTATGACGGTGCCGACTACCTGGTCGCTACATTCTTCTTGCATATTTCCGTGTTGGCATGGGCAGCCCGCCTCTACGACCGGGCCCGCAAGACAGGGTTGGCACCACATTTGGCCGCAGGCTTCTGGTCGGCATTGTTGTTGTACTTCACGATTTACTTGTTCCGTCCCATCCTGCGCGGCTACTGGGCTGATGCTCCCGGGCAAGGCTTCCGGGCAGTGCTCGACTGGACGAACTACGTGAATATCCAGGTCGGCAACATTTACTATGATCCATTCCACATGATCTCCATCTTCTTCTTGCTCGGGTCAGTGCTCTTGTTGGCAATTCACGGTGCCACGATTGTGGCGACGTCCAAGTGGGGCAGCGAGCGCGAAATCGACGAGATGTTGGTCGAAGGGTCGGGCACGCATCGCGCGCAGCTCTTCTGGCGCTGGACCATGGGATTCAATGCCAATTCGTACAACATTCACTTGTGGGCATGGTGGTTTGCGGCCTTGTGTGCAATCACCGGTGCAATTGGCATCCTCATCAGCGGTACGCTAATTGACAACTGGTTTGTATGGGCGCAAGGTGCCCACATTGTGGCCCCAATGTCCACCACTGATTGGTCGCAGTACATCTTCAGCAAGTAATGTGTGGCGGGCGTGTCACGCTGTGGCACGCCGCACATCACCGCAGAAGACCTGCGGAGAGGAACGCATATGTCGAGTAATCCGAGTGTTTTCCCACCAATGAATGAGGATGCCAAGTTTAATCTGGTAGCGGGCGCAGTAGCTGCCACGACCATGGTTCTCAGCATCGTCGCATTCTGGTGGATTTGGTTCTTGGTGCAGCCACCGGCGCCCAAGCCAATCCCGTCGTCGCCGATCTACAACAACTATGATCCGGCTGGCAACTACCTCAAGCCTGAGTCGTTGGCTGCCATGCAAAAGTACACCCAAGAGAATCCTGAACCCAAAAATGTCCAGGTACTCAAGGGCTGGAGCACCCAGCAGATTACGGCCTACATGACTGCACAAGTATCTGGCGGGCTCAAAGTTGATTGTAGCTACTGCCACAACGTCAACAACTTCGCGGATGACGGCAACGAGAAAAAAGTCAAGGCACGCGCCATGATGTTGATGGCGGGCGACCTCAATCGTTCGTATATCAGCAAGTTGCCTGTCCCCCTCGAAGGGCAAAAGGTCGGGTTCCAGATTACCTGTGCCACCTGTCACAACGGTCAGCCCGTGTTGACCAAGGGCACGTACCCGACTGAAATCCAGAACACGTTGCCCAACAACTTCCGCTTGCCCCTTGACCGCGAATACCCGGGTGGGTTGGTCATTACCGGTGACGAGACGAAGTCGTTGGACGACGCCGAGCTGAACCAATATGTGATGTACCACATGAACCTCAGCCTCGGACAGGGATGTACCTTCTGTCACAACGCGCGCTACTTCCCCGCCACAGGCGTGGAGAATGGCGGTCGTGACCAGAAGCAGCACGCCATCTGGATGCTGCAAATGGCCAAGCATATGAATGACAACTACAGCACGATTATGGCCAACAAGACGCCATCCTGCTGGATGTGTCACCAAGGAGCCGTTGTCCCACCTGGCGCTGCCAAGGAAGGACAAGTCCCCGATATGCTTTCGTCCACATCATCAGCCCCCTAATCCCCTGCTTACGCAACAAAAGCGCCGTGCAATGCACGGCGCTTTTGTGTGACCTGCTGACAATGCATACTTTCATGGTATGATTGAGGCACATATTCGCACCCTTCATACTAGTACGCTCCACCACGCAATGGTTTGAGGAGATACCCATGGCTGGAAATCCACCAATACCCACGTCCACACAATCGCACGAGCCGATTTCGGTGCGCACACTCGTGGCACGTTCGATACTGCTCATGAAGCCAGTTACATGGTTCCCACCCGTTTTTGCGTTTTTATGTGGCACAATCGCATCAGGCACCACACAATTCGATCTCATTACTGTCGCCAAAATTGCATTTGGTGCGCTAATGGCTGGTCCCATTTTGTGTGGGCTTTCGCAGGTCATCAACGAATACTGCGATCGCGAAGTCGATGCTATCAATGAGCCACAACGCCCGATTCCATCAGGCTTGGTTACGATGCGCCACGTCTTCTGGACAATTGCCGTGCTGACTGTCCTGAGTTTGAGTATGGCATCAGTATTCGGATTGCCAGTGGTCTATATCACCCTGCTCGGTATCTTTTTTGCGATTGCGTATAGCGCCGAACCCTTGCGCGCCAAAAAATTAGGCTGGATCGGCAATACACTGGTCGCCATCTCCTACGAAGGACTCCCATGGATTGCCGGGCATTTGGCATTTGCACAGATGACCGGTGGCAGTCTACTCTTGGCCGGCCTGTATTCACTCGGTGCACATGGCATTATGACCATCAACGACTTCAAGAGTATCGAGGGTGATCGCCAAATGGGCATCAAATCGATTCCCGCTCAAATGGGCGCCGACTGGGCGGCTATGAGTGCCGTGATTACCATCAATGCCGCATTGGTGGCTGCCATCATTTACATGCTCGGTACGGGCAACACCTATGCAGCCGCAATCATGTTTGTGCTGGGCCTTGGACAAATTCCCACCCAACGCAAATTTTTGGCGATGACCGATCCACGTGCCCGCGCTATTTTTTACAATGCCAGCGGCGTGATGATTTTTGTGTGGTGCATGATGGTCTCTGCCGTCGGTATCCGGAGCTAGCCAATCATCGCTGTCCTAACGTCGACCCGCACGCGCACCCACATGTGCACGTGCGGGTTTTGGCATTTCTACGGTCTAAATCGCGTTAAACATGATATCGATACACACTTATGCAAAAGATAGAGATTTTGTATACCTATTGCACACTTTCAGCAAAACAGTCGCCAATTATAATCGTATGTGAAAGTCGTATCAGCATGATATGAGGGTCAGATGTCGCTTGCATATACCGCCGAGCAGTTGGCACGCCGCGACCAAAGCATCTGGACCAAAGTCCAAGGGATATTGGCTCCCACACAGTTCGTGGCGTTTTTGGTCAGCGCATACCTCGTATACCAGGCCTGGCTGACACATCAAGGCTACGACGTGGCCACGCTAAGTATCATCATCAAAATCACGCTGCTGTGGGCGATTACACTGACCGGCATGATCTGGGAGAAAGAAATCTTCGGTCACTACTTTTTGGCCAAAGAATTCTACTGGGAAGACATCGGCAATCTCGTCGCCATTCTCACTCACAACATGTACTTTGTGGTGCGTGCCTTGGGATGGAGCGAGGATGCGATTATGGCAACCATGTTGTGTGCGTATGCCACCTATCTCATCAACTGCGCGCAATTTATTCGCCGTGGCATCATGGCTGGGCAACAACGGCGCTTAGCGCAACGGGGTAACTAAATGGAACAGACTGCTGCGGTGGTGATATCTGCAATCAATGACGTGGCCATCAAGGAAGTCACTTTGACGGCCTTGGCATCGCATGAAGTTGCCATCCAGACATTGTATACATCGATTAGTGCAGGCACCGAACGCATGTTGATGGCAGGGCAAATGCCCCATCCCATGTTGCAATTCCCGGTGATTCCTGGCTACGAAACCGTCGGACAGATTTGTGCGGCAGGCAGCGACGTCCCCACCGACATGCTTGGTCAACTCGTATACGTGGGTGGTGCACGCTGCTACGAAGGCGTCAATCCTGCCTGGGGCGGCCAAGCAGGGCGCCTGCACATCGATTACCGCCGCGTGGTCACACTCGAAGGCATTACCCCTGCCCATGGCGTGCTGTTGGCACTCGCTGCCACTGCCATGCATGGTGTGGATATTGCAGGTGACATCAACGGCAAGCGCGTGTTGATCGTTGGTCAGGGTCCAGTTGGACAGATTGCGGCACGCATTGCGCTCCTACGTGGCGCCGATGTCAGTGTCGCTGACAAGAACCCCCATCGCCTGGCACATTCCCGGGCGACGACGGTCTTTGATGTGTCGCAGCACGCACTCAGTGAGCAATCGACCACACCCTTTGATGTCATCATTGAGGCCAGTGGCAGTATGGCAGCACTACGAAGTGTGCTGAATCGCCTCGCGAGTAATGCGGCGATTGTGCTACTCGGATACTACGACGAGGTGTCGCTCCCATATATGCCACTCTTTTTGGCACAAGCCAAACTGCTGACGGCCAAAGAGTGGGCACCCGGTGATTTGGTACGGTGCCGCGACTTAATTGCGAGCGGGGCACTTGATGTTGGTACGCTCCTCACGCATACCTGTGAGGTACACGATATACGTACAGCCTACGAGATTGCACTCCACGACGAACGATGTCTCAAATTACTGCTGACATGGACGTCAGCCTAGAAGCGAGGGGACGATGGCACCACGCATGCTGGCAATATATGGCAAAGGGGGAATGGGGAAAAGTTTCTTTACCTCAAACCTGACTTCACGTCTCACCTTTGATGGGTTTCGCGTGCTACAACTCGGATGCGACCCCAAACACGATTCTTGCAACACGGTCTTTGCTGGACGGTCATTGCCCACACTCGGCGAACAGTGGCGCCTCTACAAAGAACAAGGCCGCGAAGACGAGTTGAGCGTTGGTGATGTGATTTATCGCAGCGAACTCAAACCCGGACATGTGCTCTATGGCTGTGAACTCGGTGGTCCTGAGGTTGGTCGTGGTTGCGGTGGTCAAGGAATTTCGTCGGGATTCAAAACCCTCGAAGGACTCGGCCTGAGCAAATGGAACCTGGACTACGTGGTGATGGACTTCTTGGGCGATGTGGTATGTGGTGGATTTGCCACTCCACTCGCGCGGTCGCTCGCCGAACATGTCATCATTGTGGTCGGACATGACCGCCAATCGCTGTATGCCGCCAACAACATCGCCAAGGCAGCCAGCTACTTCCGCGAAATGGGTGGCACCACATCCATCCTCGGACTCATCATCAACCGCGACGATGGTAGCGATACCGCAGATACCTATGCCCGGGCGGTCGGGTTGCCAATTCTGGCACGCATTCCCCTGAGCCGCAAAGTACGTGAACTCGCCGATGCCTGCAAACTCGCCCTCGAAGATGAGCAATTTGATGCCATCTTTAGCGATCTCGCTCAGCGCATCGCCACCAATAGCATTCCACCGTGCAACGACTACACACCACTCGAATACCATGATTTCTTGCGCGTCTTTGGTGCCGAAGAGCCCGAAGGCAAACCAGAATCAGCCAGTAGCGACGAATTATTCAAGGGGACAAGTGCTGGCAAAGGCATCCCCATGCTGTCACTCACCCCTTCGATTATTCCACAGGTACAGACCACAGACCCTGTCCAACTCAAAGTCAAGCAGGTGATGGAGTCGATTGGCTTGTACGTGACTGATTTGAGTCGAAGCGACCAAGAGGGTGTCACGGTGACGTCGGGTTCGGTGGAAATTCGCATCGGCAACGTCGATGACATCGACAACAAAGCGGCCTTCCTCTCGGCGTTACGTCGCTCAGGTCAAGTATTTAGTTATGTCGACTTACGTGAGATGGATGCACCGACGTATCGGTAGGAGCATGTCATGACTGTAGATCCCAAAGAACTGCATCATGTGTTAGTTGACATGATGAAAGTCAAACGACCACCAGTTGCAATTACGTACTGCCGCGACACAATCCCTGCGGGATACGAGCCCGTGCAGGTAGTGGCATGTGGCATCGTGCGTGAAGCCGAAAGCGGCCGGCGCATCTACGTCGATGCACAGCACCATGATTGCTACGTTGGTCTATGGCATCTTGGCTTGTTGCCCAAAGCGGCGCCATTGATTACCGAAGGCGAGTATTTGACGATGGCGCAGGGATTCTTTACTCCCGAAGCAGCCAAACGCAACAAAGCACAAAGCGAACGGCTTGCCGATGGGAGCATCATTGCTCTCGCAGCAGCACCACTGAACGATGTACCAGACGGAGTCACAATTGATTCAGTCATCATCGTCACCGATGCACTCCATGCCATGCAAATCGCAGGTGCGGCATCAGTACGCAGTGGTGAATTCCCCATCGGCGAGGTAGGGCCTTCGGCGTGTGCATCGATTTTTGCTACCCCTATCAACAAGCGCAACAGCGTTTTTGCGACGGGGGATGGTGGTGGGCGGATGCATAACCGTTTGGCTCCTGGGGAGTTATTTGTGACGATTCCGGCACATCACTTTCAGCATGTCCTGGATTTGATGGCCAATTTTCGCTTTGATCCAGCCAAAATGCGCGAGCTCATCATGCCGTCGCATGCCCAGGGTGCTGGTGCCGAAGCCGGGGAACACGTGGTTCGAAGCTCATAGTGGCAACACTTGTAGCGATACAGAGGATGGGAAGGAGCGTACGGTATGGGTTCAGGAATATCAACTTCGGGGATCGTGCTGTGTTTTGTCCCGCTGGCACTCGTGATTGTAGGGTTCGTGGTCGCTGCGTATTACACCAATCGTCAGGCCACCGAAACTTATGCACGCATTGACCCAGCCACTGCGCAAGACGACTAGGCGCACACAGAGAATGGGGATTTTCCCCGTTCTTTGTGGCATGTGTAGTACCAAATCTGTACGACAGTACCTACTTAGGAGCAAAAATGACAGAAATTATTCCGTTAGCGAACAGCGCAGCACCTGTCTCACAACCGTGCAAACTTCATCCACAATCAATGTGTCCCGCATTCGGTTCACTGCGTATATTGACGCGTATCGAAGGTTCCCACCCAGTGATGGCCACAGACACCGGCTGTTTGTATGGACTGACGTTTGTGACACACTTTTATGGGGCGAGCAAATCAATTGTGGCACCGCAACTCGGCACTGCGGAGTTGATGAGTGGTCAGGTAGTTGAGGGGACGCGTGCTGCCATCGAAACCGCGGCCAAGGAGCCTGGTGTGCGCATCATCCCCGTCGTATCGCTGTGTGTGGCCGAAACAGCCGGCATGCCCGAAGAATTACTCCCACGCAAAATCGGTGACGCCGAAGTGGTGCTGGTGCGCGTCCCAGCCTATGCCATTCATTCCCACCCCGAAGCCAAAGATATTGCAGTGGCAGCACTCCTCAATCGCTTGGCCGAGCGCGAAGGGCATGTCAACAGCAAAAGTGTGGTGTTGCTCGGCGAAGTCTTTCCTGCGGATCCATTGATGATCGATGCAATTTTGCGTCGCATGGGTGTGAGCGAGACCATCTTTTTGCCGGGTCGTTCCCTCGACGACTTCCGCCGTGCCGGTCGGGCTGGGGCCCTTGCCCCCTTGCATCCGTTTTATAAAGAAACCATTGCCACGGCACGCAACTGGGGCATGCCCGTCGTCGGTGGCGCACCTGTCGGCATCACCGGGACCTATGCCTGGCTGAAAAGTATCGGCAACATTCTCGGACTCGATGCTGAATTGGTGCAACAAGTCGCAGACGAAGAACGCGCCAAAGCGACCGCGCTGGTTGCCGAACGCCCACTCAACGGGCGCGTCATGGTCACCGGCTACGAAGGGACCGAGCTTGCATACGCACGCATGCTGGTCGAAGCTGGCGCCGAAGTGCCCTATGTATCAACGAGCATTGGTCAGGATCCACTCGTATTGCCCGACGAAATGTGGCTCAAGGCACATGGGACGAAAGAAGTCATCTACCGCAAGGCCCTCGAAGAGGATGTGGCCGCCATTGACCGCTATGCACCAGATTTGGTCTTTGGCACGACGCCACTAGCAAGTGTCGCCAAAGAACGCGGCATCCCTGCCATGTACTTCACCAATCAGCTCGCATCACGTCCCTTCTTCTTGACGGGTGGCATGGCAGCAACTGTGGAGTTCGTAGCAGGGGTCATCGGCAAAGGTGAGCGCTACAAGTGGATGCAAGAATTCTTTCAGTCAAGTGCAGAATGAGGAGGAGAATGCATGCCACCAACAATCATTCGTGATTTGTCGGATACGAGCGGCTACTGGGCAGCCGTGTGGACGATGTGTCCCATGCCCGACGTGCATGTCATCTGTGATGCACCAGTAGGGTGCTTTAACTTGGTGGGAACTGCCGTCCCCGACTACACCGATGCGGTACCACACATCGAGAATTTGACGCCAGCAACGATGACCGAACAAGAGGTCGGCGGCAAAGGCACCCAAGACAAGGTCAAATGGACATACGACAATCTCGCAGCCCAAGGGACACTCGACAACAAACACGTCATCGTGGTCTCCACCGCAGAATCGGAAATGATTGGTTCGGATCATTCTGCGTTGGTAAAACAATTAGGCGTCGGCACCCGCTTCTATTACAGCAACTCACTCGCCGAGGATGAATGGGCGGGGCGCGATCGCGTATTGCGCTGGTTGTGGGATGAATACGGCGCCGCCCAGAGTCAAGGAATTGCCACCATTCCAACTGCCGTCAACATTATCGGGCCAACATACGGGTGCTTTAACGCACCATCCGAATTACACGAAATCAAGCGCATGATCGAGGGGGCTGGCGGCACGATCAACATCGTCTACCCCTACGAAACCACACTCAGCGATACCCCACGACTTGCCGCTGCCGCAGTAAATGTTGTGCTCTACAAGGAATTTGGCACGGGGCTGGCCAATGACTTGGGCAAGCCCATCTTGTACGCTCCATTCGGCATGCAGGATAGCATCGCATTTATTCGCGAACTCGCGGCAATTATCGGTACAAGTGCCCAGGCCGAAGCCTTTATCCGTGCCGAGAAACGGACGACACTCCAAGCCGTGTGGGATTTGTGGCGCGGACCACAAGGGGACTGGTTTGGCACACTCGACATGGGTGTCGTGGCCGGTCTGTCACATGCCGAAGGCATCGTGCGCTTTTTGGGTGATGAACTTGGCATGAAGGTCACGTTTGCAGCAGCCCGCCCCCGCCGCCCTGGTGACTACGACAATGAAGCCATCCGCCAACACATCCACAAACGGGCACCGTCATTTTTGTTTGGCTCGATGAACGAACGCATTTACTTGCGTGAAGCAGGGAGTAAATTCACCAATTTCATCCCTGCTGCCTTCCCCGGACCTGCCGTACGGCGCGCAGTAGGGACACCCTACATGGGACTCCGTGGCTGTGTCTATCTCTGCCAAGAAGTCGTGAATCGCCTCTACGATGGTTTGCTCAATTTCTTGCCTGTCGATGGCGCCTATGCCGCACAACGTTCAGGCACACCGACGCCAGCACCAAGCGAACAACAGGGGAACTTGCCGTGGACGAGCGAGGCACGCACGCTGCTCGATAGTGAACTCGCCAAGTTGCCGTATCTACCACGGATTTCGGCGTCGCGACAGTTACAAATGGCCATCGAAGGCATTGCACGGCAACGAGGTGTCAAAGAAGTCACGCGTGAACTCGTCGAAGCCGGTTTGGCAGAAAATCGCTAAATTTCATCGTATTCTTCCTTCCCCCCTTCATCCCGCACACACGATGTGTGCGGGATGAGTATGTCGCGTGACACACAGAATCATACGGTGTTATTTTTTCCATCATCCCTGAAATCACCTGAATACACATGGTACAATTTGGAAAACGGAGGCACAACAATGCACGATGCATTAGCACTAGTACAAGCGCGAATCGCCCGCGCTGCTACGGCAGCTGGTCGAAATCCGCACGAGATACGCTTGATTGGGGTGAGCAAAACCCATCCCGCAGCAACAGTAGCAGCTGCACATGCGGCTGGATTGCATGACTTCGGCGAAAATCGCGTACAAGAGGCCGAAGGCAAAATAACCGCACTCGCCCACCAGCGTGATGCGATGACGTGGCATTTAATCGGTCATTTACAGCGCAACAAAGCCAAACGTGCCGTGCAGTTATTTGACTACATTCATTCGGTGGATAGTGTAGAACTCGCACAGGCAATTAGTCGTCATGCCGTAGAACTCAACCGTGCACCGTGCAAGATTCTATTGCAATGTAATATATCCGGTGAACTCAGCAAAGAAGGCATCGAAGCCACCAACTGGGAACATGACACACCAGTGCGTACTGCGCTATTGAGTATCATTGACCAAATCGCCCAACTCCCCGGCATCATGCTGTGCGGACTCATGACCATCGCACCATACACGGATAACCCTGAATCAGTACGCCCAATCTTTGCGTCACTGCGTGCGTTACGCTCCGTCATACACACGAAGTACCCACACCACCCTTGCAACGAGCTGTCGATGGGGATGAGCGGTGATGTCGACGTGGCCATTGCCGAAGGTGCCACCATGGTGCGCGTCGGACGCGCACTGTTTGGTGACCGTCCCATGCCAGGGAGCACTCCGTGAGTGGCGACCTCGATATTCGCACACTGATTGGTCAAGCATCACTCGTCTACGAGCGATTGTCGGGCCTGTATACAACACAGAACCTCGATCCGTTTCGTATTGAACGGCGCATCGAAACATGGCAACACGCGCTATCGACGAGTAGTGACATCGAATGGCAAAGCTATCTCACGCGCAACGGCTGGGGACAGATGCAACTCGTCACCTTGTGTTGCGATACGGTTGCGCATGCACCACGCAATGTACTCCCCGTGTGGGCGCAAGTGTTGATGGATGTCTGGGATGTGGTAATTACAGGGGATCAAGTGACACATGCCCAGCAATTCGCGCCACAGGCATCACTACACACGTTGGCCATTGTTACACCGTTTGTACGCTGGTTGTGTACGCACCTGACGGTACCATACGAGGTCACGCATATCGAGCGCTGGGTAATTCCCCGTCTCGTCACACTCGCCGATAGTAGTGTGCGTGAATGGACAGCACAGCGTGCCATACGTGGACTCATTCCCAGTCGTGCGGTGAGCACAACACCACTGCTCAACGATGACATCTGGCGGCAGTTTGCAGCCCAACACGCATGGCTGATGCGCATGCTTGCGACCACGGTCAGCGATTTGTGCGCCACTGTGGATACGGCAGTGACGTATTTAAGTCGCGATTGGCTGGCACTGCGTCAACATTGCGGCATGCACGGTGCCACACCGCAGATTACCGGATTTGCAGACGCACCTGCGCCATACGCGCAGACTGGTGGCATCCTGATTGAATGCAACCAGCAAGCGCTGCTGTTTGTGCCACAGCCAGCCCCACAAAGCGATGTGCTGGCGTACATCACGACATGGATCAATCGCCGTGGCGCACAGATTCCGCTGCACTTCCCAGCCCGAGTTGTGCTCAACGATGCCCAATGGATCACACTCCCACCCATCACTGCACCGACGCAACACACCATGCCACAGATTGCGTATGCACTGGGATGCCTATCTGCATTATGTAATGTGTGTGGCATCGTACAACTACACGCAGCATCTATTTTGACGGCAGCACAAGGCATATACGTACTCGATGCCAACATGATCGATGCTGATGAACAATCGTCAATGGCACACAATATCATCGGGCTTGTACGACAGACCGATTCGCCTGCGGTATGGACTACAAGCCTGTCACAGCCGCATGCAGATGCGACGTATCGACTAGACACCTATGTAGATGACATGCTGGCTGGGTACCAACACACGAGTGAGGCAGTATTGCAGCGGTCACGTGACTTGATTCACACGCTGTATAGTCAGCCGAATATGAGCAAGCAAGTCGCTATATTCCAACCCGCACAGCTCAATAACCGCATGCAGCAACTCTATGACTTTAGCCAAGTGCGTGACGGCTTTGATGCGAGCATGGTCATTGCCCAACTGCTTAGCATGGTGCCCGCTGCAGTGAATAGTCATACCACGGCACAGCGGATTATTACGGCGTGTGCATCTATGCGGTCGCCACGTATCTACGAAGCAAGTGATTACACGACGATTATTGCTCAGCTGAGCGAAATGACGCGGTACACGCAACTCGCACATGCTGCCCAACTCCATATGGCGCTGACCCCTTGTACTGCGGAACCACTCGGCCGGGCGCCGTGGTTGACGCGAGAAGTTGCGCAGTTTACAAGTGAACAACTCGCCGGTGAAGCGTTGCACTTGGTTGCCAACATTGTGGCCAATCAGGTAGCAACACCCACGGGCTGTACCTGGTTTGTGATGCCACACGATGATCACACACGGGGCGTCCAATACGCAGATGCGGGGTATGTGGATGGAGTGAGTGGCATTGCACTGGCACTAAGTGCCCTCAGCACACTCGGGAGTGACGAGATGACAATTCAGACTGCGGCGCGCGGGTTTTTCCATGCCGTCAGCCTGTTACCGAGCCAGCCACACCATTTCGGCGGGGTCGGATATGCCATTGCACTTGCCACGCCCATGCTCAAGATTCCGCATTTATGTGACGTATTGTGGAAACACGTCAAAGAGATGAACCTGCCACATATGACCACGAATCCAGCAGCAGATGCGGTGCATGGTGTAGCAAGCACGGTCATTGCATTTATTGCGTTGCATCGCATCGAGCCAATGCGTGGTTGGCAAATGTTGGCGTTGGCTGCTGGTGAACGATTACTGCAACTCCGCCAACGCAACCCCAACAACGAACGGACGTGGGCTGGGCAACAGCTTTCGCTGGGTGGTTTTGGCAGTAGTGGGATTGCGTTGGCGTTGACGCGACTCTACGAGCTCACACAGGATTTTCGCTTTTTGCGGGCCGTCTATGATATTGTGCAACAACAAGACAAACACTACGACGAAGCACACGGCGGCTGGGCAGACATCCGCCAACAGCCAATTACGTATCCATTGACGTGGTGTCACGGCACGCTCGGGCCAGGCATGGTGCGACTCGTGTTGCAGAGTCACGAACAAAACGGGAGACCGTCACCTCAATTGAGTGCACTGTTGGATGGTATCGATCAAACAGACATACACGAAGGTGACGGACTCTGTTGTGGGATGTCAGGGAGCATTGATATGCTACTCAGCGTATCACGCGAATTCCATCAACCCTATTATGCGGAGCGGGCCAATTACTGGATGACACAGATGATTACGCGGGCCCATGACCGCGGTGGATATGTCACGGCGTCTGGGTTCCCGGGACTCTATCAACAACCAGCGTTGATGCAGGGCAGTGCCGGTATCGCATACCAAATTGCACGATGCGCCTACCCTCGTATCTTTCCATCACTGTTGTGGTATGGACTCCCACGATCACCTGAGCTCACACAATGAAGAGCAACGGCATGCACGGCAGCCAACGAGGATACACAGCATGACAGAACAATTTTCTCAGGAACTCGAACGATTGGCCGACGAACAACTGCACGACGAAGACGGCACCACACGAAGGCAACGTTGCTCACGGGTGTGCGATATTGCGGTGGATGGCGGCATCGTAAGCGGGGCGGATTATTATCATGCGGCAGTCGTACTACTCCACGGTGAAACACCCGAAGAGTTCGCCACTGCACTACACTTTGCCCGCACATCGGCCAAACAGCACGACCCACGCGCCTGGTCAGTAGTCGCTGCCACATGGGATCGCCTGCTCATCGCCAAACGCCGCCCACAGCGCTTTGGCACACAGTTTGTCAAAATCGACGGGAAATGGTCACTCGGCGCCGTCGATGCGAACATCACGGACGCCGAGCGTGCATTCTATGGAGTACCACCGTTGTGGGTGCAACAAAAAAACGCCGAACTCCTACAGCGCCGTGACGAATTACGCTGAGGCGGAATCGTCTTCTTCGCGCAAAATATAGCCAACGCCGCGCACCGTGTGGATGAGGCGTGGTTCGTTGTTGGCCTCGAGTTTTTGGCGTAAATAGCGCACATAGACTTCGATGATATTACTTTCACCACCAAAGTCATACCCCCACACCCGATCATAAATGATATCGCGCGTCAGCACCTGCTGCGGGTGGCGCATAAAGAGTTCGAGCAACTCGTATTCTTTGGCAGTGAGATCGACACGGCGACCACCGATTAATGCTTCGTGGGCTGCCACATCCATTTGAATGGGGCCATAGCGCAGCAGCGAACCGGCGTTACGTCCCTGCACACGGCGGAGCTGGGCTTTGATGCGCGCAAGTAATTCTTCGAAGGCAAACGGCTTGACCAAATAGTCGTCCGCACCTACTTCGAGGCCTTGGACACGGTCTGGCACCGCATCGCGCGCCGTGAGCATGATAATCGGCACATCGGAGGCCGTACGAATGCGGCGTGCCACTTCGAATCCATCGAGTTTGGGCAACATGACATCCAGCACGATGACATCGGGTGGCCGCTCACGTGCCGCGATTAGCGCGGCTTGGCCGTCTGCAGCGGTTTCGACCACGAATCCTTCGAAACTCAAGCCACGACGCAAATATCCCGAAATCTCTGGCTCATCTTCTACGACCAGTATTCGTTGCGACATACCAGTGTCCTTTCTTGTGAGTCATCTCAGCAATGGCACACTATGCTATCGTACCAAATTCGGTGCCACCCATTGGGCATGCACACCGGGTCCGAGTGGTACAACACCACCACCACCGACTGCTTGGGCTTGGACGATATCACGCGACGTCATCAACAACCACTGTCCATCACTACTCCACGGCGAATAGGCTTCACCGTCGAAGTAGCGCAACACGTCGATTGTGGCATCATTGGGCATAAATGTAGAGAGTTGTTGCACACGCCCCGTGATCGTATCAATCACTTCCCAGCGCAAACTTTGATCATCCACAATAGTCATCATGGCAATCAAGCGTGCGTCAGGTGACCACCATGCCGTGAGTGGTTGTGTTTCTGAGAGGGTTTCAATTGCACCATTGCGCCATACGCGCAAAAGGCGTTGGTCAGCGCGGGCCACGATGTATGCTAGCTGGTTGGATGCCGGTGCTGGCAACAAACGAATGGTCGCAGGACCTTCGTTGATGATGTCGCTATAGGTACCATCGAGGCGTTGATAGCGAATCACTGCTGCAGGTGATGTCGCCCCATCGACACTGCTGGCATCAACCACATAGAAGTATCCCGCCCCCGTCTGATCCCATTGGGCAGACTGAAAGTCACCCACATCGGCATGCGACATGATGATTTTGTTTTTTTGGACATCGTACACGCCCAACATGCCACCATCACGTCCCAAAATACCGATCCGCACAAGAAGTGCACCACTCGTGGGACTCCAATCAACAAACGATCGTCCCCCCTGAGCGATTTTGGTGGCTGGTGTTGTGCCATCACTTAGCGCCACGATTACGGCATCATCGCTGGTCACAAAGGCGATATAACGCCCATCGGGCGACCAATGCAACATGCGCATTTCCTGCGTGTCGCTGGTATAAATGTCAGTCAATGAAGCGCTTGCCAATGCGTAGACACTCACTGCAATCTGGGTATCGGCATGGCGGACATATGCAATTCGGGAACCATCGGGCGACATGGATGGGAGTGTTTCGCCACCCACAAACGCATCGTCACGCAGCGTTTGGGTTTGACCATTGCGATGAAGTTGCAACTCGCCAGCTGTCGTCACCGCCACCCAATCGGGGATAAGCGTGGCCGTAGTCGCTGTCGGCGATGCAACAGGGCTCGCCCCCCAAAACCAGACCAGGGCGGCAAGCGCAGTGACCACGACGAGGCTCATGATGGCGATAAACAAGACTAGAACACGCTGAATCATGTCTCCCCCACATACCAAATCAAGTTGAGTATACACAGTATGGATGGGAAACAGATGAGAGTACATCGATTCAAGCGGTATGATAGATGAAAGAAAGGAGAGAATGATGACAATCGTATTTTTACATGCGTATCCGTTGAACCGTACAATGTGGCAGGCACAACTGGCCACATTTGCTGCACAGACACCGATTATTGCACTCGATTATGCGGGATTCGGCAATTCGGCGTGGGCATTAGCACCAGACGAACCACGCCATATCGCCGATATGGCCAATCGCATCCTCGCACAACTCGACAGTATGGGAGTGCATCAATTCGCCGTGGCAGGCATGTCGATGGGCGGCTATGTGGCATTAGCGCTCTGGCGCCAGGCGGCATCACGCATTCGTGGCATCGCCATTTGCAACAGTCGTGCAGGTGGCGATGACGATGCCAGCAAAGCCGTACGCACGCGTAATGCGGCAATTGCCCGCCAGCAGGGCGCACAGGCCATTGCCGATATCATGATGCCACGACTTTTGTCGGAATACGCATCCCCAGCTGTGCGCCAACACGTCTATCAGATGGCGCTCCACGCATCACCCACAGCACTCGCCAACGCCATGGAAATGATTCGCGACCGTCCTGATGCGAGCAATCTACTGCCAGACATCACTGTGCCGAGTCTGGTAATCGGGGCCACCGATGATCCGATTATTCCGGTGTCAGAAAGTCAGCGGGTGGCAGATGCACTCCCCAATAGCCAGTGTGTCATCATCCCAGCGTGCGGCCACATCAGCAACCTCGAACGCCCGGCACAATTCAACGACGCACTTGCCCGATGGATGGCACGCATACGCTGGGAGTAGCAACATCACGCATCTGCATTTGGCTGTCCAGGGAGCGGCACAAAGGTGGCCATGTAATCATCAATAGTTTCGGCACGGCGAATCATGTGCAGTGCGCCATCACTGGTATGCAGGATTTCGCCACAGCGGAGCTTGCCGTTGTAATTAAACCCCATGGCACGACCGTGCGCCCCCGTATCGTGGATGACGAGAATATCCCCGGCGGCGACAGTAGGCAGCGTACGATTGATGGCGAATTTGTCGTTGTTTTCGCACAGCGAACCCACCACGTCATATGTTTCATTATGGTCATGCTCGGTTTTGCCCAGCACGCTGATATGGTGGTAGGCGCCATACATGCCGGGGCGCATCAGGTCTGCCATGGAGGCATCTACGCCGATGTAATTCCGGTAGGTCGTTTTGGCATGCCGCACTTTGGTGACGAGCATACCGTACGGTCCCGTGATGACACGACCACATTCCATGACGATGCGCGGTGGGCGCATCCCGGTAGCTACGATGTGACGCTGATATGCCTGTGCCACACCATCTGAAACACGCTCAAGGTCGACAGGATCGTCTTCGGGGCCATAGGGGATGCCAATGCCGCCCCCCAAATTGATAAAGTCGAATTCAATACCCGTGCGCGCATGCACGTCGTGGGCCACATCAAACAGCATGTCGGCGGTAGCGACGAAGTAATCGGCATTGCGTTCGTTGGAAGCCACCATCGTGTGCAAGCCAAAGCGTGTCGCACCGAGTTGTTGGGCACGCGTATATCCGATGACCAACTGATCGCGCGTCACCCCAAACTTGGCCTCGGCCGGTCGCCCGATAATCGCATTCCCCTCACGGGCTGCCCCCGGGTTGTAGCGAAACGATACCTGGGTGGGGATGCGTACCTGCTGGTCATGCAACCAGTCGAGATGGCCAATATCGTCAAAGTTGATGTGGGCATGCAGTTTCAGGGCAAAGCGGTATTCATCGAGTGGCGTATCGTTGGACGTGAACATGATGTCATCGCCCGTTGCCCCCAACTGTGCGGCCATGTAGAGTTCGGTGAATGAACTACAGTCGAGACCACAGCCTTCTGCGCGGATAATCTGCAAAATGGCCGGATTCGGTAATGCCTTGACGGCGAAATAATTGCGAAAGTTGGGCGCCCACGCAAATGCCGCCTGCATGCGGCGAATGGCCTGGCGGATGCCTGTTTCATCGTACAGATGAAAGGGTGTGCGAAACTGCGTGACTGCTTGGTCGATGACCGATTCGGCGATGGGCAACGGTTTGTGTGTACGCATTACATACCTACTTCAGCACTGTTCATGATTCACGGTGTGTCATCAGATGGGGGTAACGGCAAGGTAGAAAATTCGCTGGCCATGGGGACGGGTGAATTGGGACTCAGTGATGGTCGTGAAAAGCCCTCACCCAAGACTTCAAGCGCCTCGCCCACAATCACGAACGCCTTGGGATCATGTGTGGCAATGATTTCTTTGATGATGCCCATCTCGCTACGAGCCACTGCACAGACCAAGATGGTGCGTGCCTTGCGCGTAAATGCACCACGCCCTTCGAGGAGTGTCACCCCACGCCCGAGCTCGGCGAAGACATCGCGCACGATGGCATCAGGTGCACTTGTGATGATGAACAGTTGGCGCGACCCCTTGCCAGCAGCGAGCGTTGCATCGATGACGCGCGTCGCCACAAATGCCACCAACAAGCCGTAGAGCGTTTTGTCTGGTCCATAGACGAAAAACGCCCCCAGCAAAATGGCCGCATCCAAAAACAATATCACCCGCCCCGGGGCTACCCCATAGCGCCGCTCGACGATGCGCGCCACAATATCGGTGCCACCCGTTGTCCCTCCTGCGCGCAATACGAGCCCCATGCCGATGCCATCAAGGAGTCCACCATAGAGGCTGTAGAGCAACGGGTCTTTGGTAATTACTGGCACATAGGGGGCGAGAAAGTCGATTCCGACGGCCAGAAGCACCGTCGCATATATCGTGCGTAGCGCAAAATTGAGTCCCCCCAAGGCACGCCAACCAAAGACGAAAAGCGGGATATTGAGGGCAATAACCAATACGCCCACGGGAACGGGCACCATGCCGTTGATGATAATAGACAGTCCAGTCACTCCACCAGAAACGACCTGATTGGGCACCAGGAATGAGCGTGCCGCTGACGCAGAGAGCAATGCGCCACAGGTCAACAGCAGATAATCCCAGATGATGATGCGAACACGCTGTGCCATCCGTCGAATTCCTTTGTGCCCCACATACACCACAGTGGCCTTATTATCGCATATCTCTACACCATGTGGCTGTGATAGGATAGGGAGAGCACCGCCATGGGAGAATAATTTATGTTGAACATTGTCGAACAACGTGCCGCCACCATTGCAGCAGCACAACGTATCGCACCCCATATTTATCGCACACCGGCAGTCCGACATCAGTCGCTGAGTACCCACTGTCACGCCGATGTGTGGATCAAGCAAGAGTACATGCAACATACGGGTTCATTCAAGTTGCGCGGCGCACTCAATGCTGTCCTCTCACTGAGCGACGCACAACGCCGCCACGGGGTTGTGGCTGCCTCATCGGGGAATCATGGTGCGGCGGTGGCGTATAGTGCGCGGCTGGCGCAGTGTCATGCCACCATTTTTGTGCCGACACACGCCTCACCCGTCAAAATCGCCGCCATGCGTGCCCTCGGTGCCGATGTGCGCCTACACGGTCACGATAGCGTGATTAGTGAGGCGGCCGCACGCACCTACGCAGAATCACACCAACTTCCCTATATTTCACCCTACAATGATGCACACATCATGGCCGGTCAAGGCACGTTGGGCTTGGAAATGTTGGCACAAATTCCACTACTCAACACGTTGGTTATTGCTGTGGGTGGAGGTGGATTGATTGGTGGTGTGGCAGCCGCCATCAAAGCCGTCCATCCGCACATCCAGATTATCGGGGCATTCCCACAGAATTCGGCCGTCATGGTTGAATCGGTGCGCGCCGGACACATCGTGGACATCCCCAGCGATGATACGCTGTCGGATGGTACGGCAGGGGGCATCGAAGCAGATAGCATTACGTTCGCGAATTATCGCACACTCGTTGACATGCACGTATTAGTCAGCGAACACGCCATCGCGCGTGCCATGATCGACTATATCGACAGCACGCATCACCTCATCGAAGGGGCTGCAGGTGTTGCACTGGCCGCCACCCAAAAACTGGGGAGCGCCCTCCAAGGGCGCGTCGTCGGCGTTGTGGCATGTGGTGCCGGCATCGGCGTGCAACGGCTGATGGATGCCGCACACCTGCTCGCCAATTAATTGGGCAAGGCGCGGAATCCCTTGCCAAAGACTTCAACGGCCTCACCCACAACCACAAATGCCCCGGGATCGGTACCAGCAATGAGCGCCGTGAGGCTGGGGACTTCGCTCCGCGTCATCACGCACAGGAGCATGGCGCGTTCATTGCCGGTATAGCCACCTTTGGCCGAAATGACGGTCACACCGCGGTTCAACGACTGCATGACCGCATCACCGACTGCCTGTGGCTGGTCGGTGATAATAAAAACTTGATTCATGCCACTCCCCAGCGACAGCACCATGTCGACGGCTCGACTCGCCACAAAACTCACAAGCAACGCGTAGAGAATTTTTTCAGGGCCGTAGATGACAAACGCGACGGCGTAAATCAACCCATTCATCAGCAATGCGCTCCGCCCTGGGGCAACGCCAAAACGCAATTCAATCATGCGTGCCACGATGTCAAATCCACCACCCGTACTTTTGGCACGAAAGATGAGCCCACCGCCGAGACCGGCCAACAGGCCACCGTACAAACTATAGAGGAGTGGTTCTTGGGTGACCGCACCGAGGTAGTTAGCCGAATATTCGAGGAGCAACGACATGACGACGATGGTATAAAGCGTGCGCAACGCAAAACGCCAACCACCAAGATAACGCATGCTAATCAAGAGTAACGGCACATTGATTATGGCAACGACTAACCCAATTGGCCACTGAAAAAAGCTATTCGTGATGATGGCAATGCCCGTAACACCGCCCACGACCACCTGATTGGGGATGAGAAATACACGCGTCCCAATGGCTGAAATCGCAGCCCCGGCGGTCATCAAGACGATATCCCACAGAATCGGCCACAACCAGCGCCAGAATCGTTGTACACGGTGCATGCGTGTCACCCTCTCTTTTTTTTGGTGTCTGTACGATATAATACAGAAAAGCGTGTGAGGTGTATAGCCATGATTCGTGTCCTGCCACCGGCCATTGCCGCCCAAATTGCTGCGGGTGAAGTCGTAGAACGCCCAGCCTCCGTCATCAAAGAGTTGGTCGAGAATGCCATCGATGCTGGCGCCCGTACCGTCACGGTCGAAATTCGTGGCGGTGGCATCACCGAAATGATAATCCGCGACGATGGCAGCGGCATACCGGCCGACCAAATCGAGGTCGCATTTGCGCGCCATGCCACATCCAAACTCAGCAAGGCCGAAGATTTATTCGCGATCAACACACTCGGATTCCGTGGCGAAGCGTTGCCGTCCATTGCGGCAGTCGCACAGGTCAGTTGCACCAGTCGCACCAAAGACAGCGACCGTGGTGTCGAATTGCGCATCGCCGGCAGCGAAGTCCAAGACAAACGGCATGTGGGGGCACCAGTCGGCACCACCTTTCTCATTCGCAATCTGTTTTACAACCTGCCAGTACGGCGCGAATTTTTGCGCTCGCCAGGGGCTGAGACTGCCGCCATCACCGCCGTCATCACACACTATGCGTTAGCGTATCCGCACATCCGCTTTAATTTGGCAATCGATGGCAAACCACGGCTTGCCACCACGGGCAGTGGTGCCGTCAAGGACGTGATGCTGGCCGTGTATGGTACCGACGTGGTGTCGCATTTGGTGCCTATCGATTTCGCCCGTGGCGACGGCATATTCCAAATCGCCATCAACGGACTCATCTCTGACCCGACCATCAGTCGGAGCAGTCGTGACGCCATGCATATCAGCGTGAATGGGCGTGCCATTGCACCCCGTGGTCAACTTGCAGTGATATTTGACGAGGCGTATCACACGTTGTTGATGAAAGGGCGCTTCCCGTATGTGGTGGTAGCCATTACGGTGGATCCCGCTGCCGTGGACGTCAATGTGCACCCCACCAAAAGCGAAGTAAAATTCCGCGATCCAGATTATGTGCGCGACAACTTGGCCAATGCCATGCGCCAAATCCTGCAGAACATTCCCGCCATCCAGAATTGGGGAGTCACACAACCCAGAGCCACACCGCCAGCACCGGCACCGACTGCGCCATCCCACACGAGTAGCGAGACGCGCATCGAGTATTTGCGCGACCTCGATCGCCCACAAGCGCCACGGCAAGCGAATCGTGACCGAGAACGACCGCTGTTCCCAGAACCGGCCGCACCGGCACCACAACAAGCGCGCTTTGACGCAACACCACGCCCCCCAGCACTCGCCAATCCCGATGCCCAAGCAGCAGGGACGGCCATGGCCGGACTTGTGGCACAGCAACGTGCCAGCCAGAGTGGACCGCTCCCCGAGTTGCGCATCATCGGGCAGTTGGCCGGGTTGTATATTTTGGCAGAAGGTCCCGACCAAGAGTTCTACATCATCGATCAGCATGCGGCCCACGAGCGCATCAACTACGAGCGTTTGATGGCACAGCACGCCCACGGCAAAATCGACACACAGCCGATGCTCATCCCACAGCAACTCCATTTCGCACCGGCGACCCATGCAACGCTCGTCGATAACGTGGAGATGCTGGCGAGTTGGGGATTCCGCATCGATGTGCACGACGACCATCTCAGCATCCGCGCCATCCCGGCGACAGTGAGCCCCAATCGCCTCGAAGCCGCGTTGTTGCAGATTGCCGATGCGCTGAATGGCACAGGCGGGTCATTACCTGCCAACTGGCACGAAAAGATGCTGATTACGCTGGCCTGTCACACCTCGATTCGGGCCGGGCAGACGCTGTCGGTAGCCGAACAACAAGCGTTGCTCAGCCAACTCGCCACCTGTGCGGGGCCACGCACCTGTCCCCACGGTCGCCCGACGATTATCGTGATGAAGTTGGATGTTTTTGCGCGCCAGTTCGGCCGGATTGTGTAAAGGATAATAAATGTATGTGCAACAATAATAC
>CAZIKU010000016.1:0-32588 GCA_964539815.1 uncultured Klebsiella sp.
ATTCCGAACCCGAAATCGAGAAGAATGGCACCCCTGCTTCACCGGCGACCGCCCGTGACAAGAGTGTCTTACCCGTTCCCGGAGGACCAACCATCAGCACACCACGCGGAATGCGTGCGCCAAGAGCCGAAAACTTGTCGGGGAACTTGAGGAATTCGACGATTTCGGTCAAATCTTGTTTGGCTTCTTCTTGACCGGCAACATCCGCAAATGTCACACTCGGCTTGTCACCCGAGAACATGCGTGCCCGGCTTTTGCCGAACGACATGGCCTGGTTGTTGGAGCCTTGGGCTTGCCGCATAAAGAAGACAAAGAACCCAATCATCAAAATGACGGGTAAAAAGACGGACAACAGATTGAAGAGTCCACCCCATGCCGGTGCGGCACTGATTTTGACATCGACGGTGTCAAGGGGGACGCCTGCCTGTACGAGCAGATTGGTGATGCTGTCACCGTTTTCAATGCGGGTACGCACCTGTTTGGTATCGCGATACACCACAACGATATCGTTGCTGCCAGATTGGACTTCGAAGCGATCGACACGTCCTTCTTTGGCATCTGCAAGCACAGAATAAATACCACGCTCGTCGGTGACCGTTTGCGCACTACTGAAGTAATTAAAGAAGAGCGCAAGGGCGGCGACAAGGATGACGAGGTATACAAAGCTATTTTTCAGCCAGCGATTTTCGCCCATAAAGTCTTCTCGATCTAGGAGGTGCACTCCGTGGTAGGTGGGGCTCTGATACGACCAGAGGGAAACACACTACGTGTTTGGTGTTGTGATTATATCATTGTCGTTTTCATTGGGGCAAGGATTTTCCCGTCAAAATCACGAACTCTTATTAAAATCTTATATTTGTACGTGCATGTCGGGGCAAAGTGGTACCACACGCGGGTCGTGTGGTACCACAAGTCGTCTAGTGCGTGTAAATTTCTGGCTTGAGCACCCCAATATAGGGCAGATTGCGATAGAGCTCGGCATAGTCGAGCCCATAGCCCACCACAAATTCATTGGGGATGTCGAATCCGAGATAGTCGACAGTCAGTGTGACTGATGGGTCGCGGCGCGCCGGCTTGTTGAGTAGTGTGCAGATACGCATGCTGGCTGGGTCGCGTTTGAGGAGTTGGGCGTGCAAATAAGCCAGTGTTAGCCCACTGTCAATAATATCCTCGACAATCAGCACATTGCGCCCTGCGATATCCATGTCCAAATCTTTGAGCAAACGTACCACACCACTTGAATGTGTGCCATGCCCATAACTGGATGTAGCAATAAAATCAATTGCTACTGGGATGTCGATGGCGCGACACAAATCCATCATGAACATCGTGCATCCTTTGAGCACTCCGATCATGACAAAATCCGGCTTGTCGCGATAATCGCGCGAGATAATCTGCCCAAGTTCTTGGATGCGCGTGGCAATTTGCTGCTCGCTCAAAAGAACCTGCTTGATGGCATGCTGCATGACAATTCCCCTCATCAAATGATTTCTCTCATCATACCGTAGATTCACGATGCATGAAGCACGAAATCACCATACTTTGTGCATCAGGCGTCGCACAGTATGCCGGGTCGACACGTATGCCCACCACCCATACCACGTGGTCTCCACTACATATGAGTGGCCACGTATCCCGTTGTGATGCGGGAATACGCGCATCAACGAGTACATCCTGAATGCGGCGATGGTGGCCATGCCCGATGCCAATCCGATCACCCGCCTGACGTGTGCGTAGCGTATATGTGGCGTGTGGCAAGAGCGCGACCTGCCACGGTGTGTGCATGTGTGGTGCCGGCTGGATGCGCACATCAAGTGCAAACGTCCCACATTCCACCGACTGATTGGGGACGATTTGGTGTACTGCACCACGATACATCGGGACAAGTGGGTGTGTCGCTGGTGCCCCGATGCGCATCCCTGCATGCTCGATGGCCACCTGGATGGGATGAGGTGGCATTTGTGATGGTGTCGTACCATCGATGAGCGCAGTGCGCATTGCTTCAATATGCACAAAACTCACGTTGCGTACACTCCCATACACCTGTTGAAGCGCACGACGAATCAATATGCGTTGCACACTGACTGCGAGTGGGATGAATGCGTGCCGTGTCAACAGCACTGCATCCCCCATGACGCGCACAACAGTCCCCCACTGTTGGTCGGCGAGTGCATTCATCGCATCGTGATCATCTGCCGCAATCGTCGCACTCTGTGCGAGGAGTTGTGTGATGTGCGGTTGTTCGCGGCGTAGCATCGGCAAGAGGTGGGTGCGCACACGCACGCGCAGGGCATCCTGGTTGTGATTGCTCGGGTCTTGGCGTGGTACTAATCCTGACTCTGCACAGTAATCGAGAATGGTGGTTCGACTGACATCGAGGAGTGGTCGGATGAGTTGTGCGCCTCCTGCGATGTCAGCTGGCGCCCATTCCGACCATGCAAGGAGTGGACGCATGGCTGCAAGCCCCATGGTGCCACTGCCACGCAACAAGCGCATCAATACCGTTTCGGCTTGGTCGTCTTGGGTATGCGCGACGAGTACGGCATCGGCATGGCAGTGTGCCGCATAGGTAGCCATGCGTCGATAGCGCACGACCCGCGCTGCTTCGCTGAGGTTGTGATGCGTCGGTGCTTCAGCTGCGATATCGGCACGATCACACTGTACCGACACACCTAGTGCATGTGCCGTATCTGCCACAAATTGGGCATCAGCAGCCGATTGTGCACCCCGCAGTCCATGATCGAGATGAAAGACAGCGAGCTGCGTTTGTGGGATGACATGACATAATGCATGGAGCAACGCCAATGAATCAGGCCCCCCCGATACGGCGACCACATAGCGGCGCGTTGGCTGGAGCAACGGATGATTGGTCAGATGGCGCACAAGCGCATGCAACATACTCATGGTGTGCTGGGGACAACCAGTGTCACAATATTCAGCTGGCGTTGCGCCGTGGTCGGCATATCGACCACCTGGGCAATCGGGGCTTGGACGTCACTCCACCCGTAGATGGTCACACGATCGCTGGGCAAGGCGGTGACTGCGCCACACGGCCCGGCAATCTGCGTGTAGAGGCGTTGCAAATTAAACGTGGCATTGCCATCGTTGGGTTCGTCGCAGGGGAATTGCACACTCGACATGGTATCAATTGACACAGAGAACGAGGTACCTGCCGCCACATCACCGATGCGTTGACTGAACGTGTCGGCGACGACCACCACATCGCGTAGTGCCATGCCAGTTAGTGTCACTGTGCCATTGAGTGTCGTATCGCGCCGTACCAGTGTGTGTTGGATGCTGAGTGGACGCGGCAAGAGGGACATACTCATGAAGTAGTTGATGTCACCGATGTCGCTGGTGTAGGTGCTCTGGTGGTTGGTCGGACCCTGTTGCGTGATGGCATGTGTGGGTTGGGAATTCAACTCAATCAGCGCTGTCGCGCTGCTGTCCTGGATGCGAATACTGGTGCGTAGCGGTGTATAAATGGCCAGGCTACTCGTGACCAGGGCATCTGCCGTCTGGTCATCTTGGTGGACGATTACCAACCCGTAAATGAGCGTATCGTTGCCACGAATAACCCAGTTACTCACCACAAGCATGCCCGTCACCACAACGGCTGTTACGGGGATAGAAATCCATGCCAAATCCAACGTGCCACGTCGTTTCAAGACCAGGTAGGTCAGCGGCGCAATAATGATGATATACCCTGCCACAATCAAAAAGACGACCAATGGTGAGAGTTGTGTCAATGCCGGAATCGTCAAGCCACTCGCCAGTACTTCGTTGACGCCACCGTTGGCTGGGTAGGCGGCAACGCTCATAGAAACAGGGTAGGTGGGTTCACTGATTGGTTGCCAATACCACGCCTGTTCAGCCCAGCCACGGGTGGCAGCGAGTGGCAGCACGGACTGATAGATATCACCACGCCCGATACTGCGACGCCAGAGCAGCCCCTCATGGGATGGTACTGGGACTGCATTGGCGAGCGCTTGTGCCCTGGGTACGGTCAGCGTGCGCGGCCATGTATCTGGTAACGCACTCGGCGGCAACGTTTGACTTGTGTCAATCGTAATCGCCGCCATATCCTGCCAGTCACCACTGATTGCACCACCAAAGACAACACGCCCACCGATGGGTACCCAGGCGCGGATGGCACGCTGTTGTGCCGGTGATAACTGTGCCGGATCGGCCACAAATACGGTGTAAATGCCATGAAACGCGGCAATGTCACTTGGGAATTCTTGTGGGGATACTGTCCGTACTGCGGGTAGATACCCACTACTTGTCGCCGTTTGGTCGAGATCGGCAAGGAGATTGGTATCGCTGGCAATCACCACGTTGAGCAAATCGTTGGCAGGCTCGGCATTGATAATCGTGCTACTCAGAATGCCTGATTCATCGCGGACGCGCGCCACAATACTGCGCGCATAGCCAGGCATGATGGTGGTGAATTCGACTTGTTTCTGGCTCTGCGCGGGGAGCGTGACATCATGCGCCCATGTCACTACTGTGCCGCGATCTGCGGTAACCGCCCACTCAAGGCGCACATTGCGATCAACGTTGTCCCCCGTCACCGTCAACACAACGGGGGTGACACGGGCGACCGCGTATGTATTGGCAAATCCCACACGCGCGGCAATGTCGACACGTGTGGTTGTTTGCGCATGCACGTGTGACTGCGCTGGGAGCATGAGTGTCAGTATGCAGATGACCCACACAATCCAAAAACGCTTCATTACTGATTATTCCTTGGCGAGTGCCGGGCAACGCTGCACCAACTCGAGGACGTGTGCAAGCGTTTGATTGGGGGTATCATCATCCCCGTTGATAATCACGGCATCGGGTGCAGGGAACATGACGTGGCGGTCACGTTCATCGCGGATGCGAATTGACTCGGTCAATGTGGCCATATCTACGCTGTCTCCACGTGCCACAAGCTCGGCCATGCGCCGCCGTGCCCGCTCTGCAATCGATACGTCGAGGTAGATTTTGAGGGGTGCTTCGGGAAGGACAATTGCCCCAATATCGCGGCCCACCATCACCACATGCCCTTGCATACCAATTGCTCGTTGCCGTGCCCGCAGAATGGCACGCACCGTGGGATGGGCAGCTGCAAGTGAGACGATTTTTTCGACGCGCTGATCGCGAATTTCCCAGGTGACGTCACGGCCATTCAGCAGAATCGTGTATTGGCGACCATCGTTTTGGGTTGGTGCCAGCACCGCAATATCACTGGCTTCGGCCAAGGCGGTGACGGCCATGCTGTCTTGGGGGTCTTGTTGGGCATCGAGCACGGCTAGTGCCAGCGCACGATACATCACCCCCGTATCAAAGTAAATATAGCCCAGTGTGGTGGCGAGATGCGCCCCTAGCGTGCTCTTGCCAGATCCAGCCGGTCCATCAATGGTAATAACTTGTGGTGTCTTCACGATACGTCCATCACTGCGGTGACCATAGTAGTATTATACTCCGCATGACGTTGCCAAGCAGACCGTGTGGCGAGAAGTATGGCGGTGGGAATGTGGCCATCCCCACCGCCGCAATGAGTTAGCGAACGGCAATCGACGAACCACCCTTGCGGGCTGATTCCTGGATGGCGTCCCATAGCTTGGCCATGCGCAAGCCGACTTCTGGCGGACAGGGATTCACTGCACCCTGACGCACGCTTAGGAATTGTTCCCACACGCCAAGTGAGGCGGCAGTTGGCACTGTTTCAGGTGGCGTATCACCATTAAACTGAACCTGCAATTTTTCACCCCAGACACCCGTATACAAGATGCCTTTGTCGCCAAAGACACGGATGTCGGAATGACACGACGGCATGGCTTCGCCACAGCCGTGTAGCGACACCAAGATGCCCGATTTAAGTCGGGCAATCACAACGCCCAGCGTCTCGACGGGGCGACCCTGGTTGTCGAGGTAGGCAGCCACTTCGGCGACATCTTCGCCGGCGAGGTCGACGGTGGTGTTGAGTAGGTGGGCGCCCGTGTCAAACAAAAAGCCACCACCAGCGATGTCGGGAATCTGGCGCCACGTGTTGACCGTGTTGACTCCCCAGTTTTGCCATACCACACCACTAATCGTCTTGATGGTACCGATTTGGCCATTGCGGAGCATGTTGACGGCGGTGCGCACATTGGGCGACAAACTGCCTGGAAATGCCACAACAAGCAGCTTGCCGGTGCGGTTGCGTGTGGTAATCAAACTCTCTGCTTCTGCACCGTTCATCACCATCGGCTTTTCGAGCAACACGTCAATGCCCGCATTGAGACATGCTGCCGTTTGGTCGTGGTGGTATTTGTGAGGTGTAATGATAAACGCCGCGTCAATTTTCCCTTTGTAGTCACGCAGCAATTTGTCGAGATCGGGCTGGTTTGCGGGGACAGGCAGCTTGGCTTCCTCGAACATGGTGGCAGTGTCTTCGTAGGCCTGTGCGGAGGGTTCGCAGACCACACTAATCGTCGTGGTGGTTTGCATTTTGATCATGTTGCGGATATGGTGGCGTGCCATCCCACCACACCCAATCATGACTGTGCGGACTTGTGACATCATCGTCTCCTTATGTGATAACGGGCTTCGTGTACATCCTACACGAAAAATATCGATACGTGACAGTCGTTAGCCACGTCCCACATAGGGCATGGTGGTTGCCATGATGGTCTGAAAGAGCACATTGGCCGAAAGTGGCAGATTGGCCATCGCCACAATGGCATCTGCCACATGGGTCACATCCATCAGCGGCTCGACAGCGACGGCACCATGTGCCTGCATGATGCCCTGTGCCATGCGTTCGGCCATATCCGTGGCCGCATTGCCGATGTCGATTTGTCCAACTGCGATGTGATGTGGGCGACCATCGAGGGCCGCAGCTTTGGTCAGTCCGGTCACCGCATGTTTGGTGGCGGTATAGGCAATAGACTGTGGTCGCGGTACATGTGCCGATATCGAGCCGTTGTTGACGATGCGTCCACCCTGTGGCTGCTGTGTTTTCATGATACGGAAGGCCTGCTGTAGGCAGTAAAACATGCCATTGAGGTTGGTATTGACCACGCCCTGCCACGTTGCAAGGGGTAATTCATCGATGGGGACGGCAGGGGCACCGATGCCCGCATTGTTGAACAAAAAATCGAGGCGCCCGTAGTGTGTCTCAACCTGCGCAAAGGCGGTGGCAACCGCCGTCGGGTCACTCACATCGCACGCAACTACGAGCGTATGGTCGGGAGAGGCACATTGTGCCTGTGTAGCCACTAAATCACGCTGGTTGCGCCCAAGTAGCGCCACATGCCATCCGGCAGCGACGAGGGCGATGGCGCTGGCGCGACCGATGCCACGACTCGCCCCTGTGACCACGGCAATTCTGGGTGTTGACATCGTTTCTCCTCGTCATAGCACAACACCCCCACGAAGCCCGTGTATGGCTTCATGGGGGTGCAGCATGACTGTTTATTTGGCCGGTTTGCGCAAAATAAAGAAGTAGTAGGGGGCATCGGCGGGTGTCGGTGCGTTGTAGATGGGGCGCAAAATCGGCTCCCACAACCAGTTGATGGTGAATGGTGCTGCGATAATCCAGCGTCCGAGCAGTTTACGTGTAATCAGTGATGGTGCTGCCAAGTAGTGGCTCAAGTCAAATAATTCGAGGGCGCGATCGCTGAAGTACGGGCGACACGACTCGACTTCAAAGCCGACATCATTGAAGAGCTTGCTCCACTCGTCGCGGCTGAGCATGTTGCGATGCACAGAAACTTTGTTGAACCAGTTGCCGTAGCGCATGCCGTCAAAGCCGAGGGCATTGAGGATTTTGGTGCCGAGCAACTGTGATGGAAAGCGCCCGCCGACGACGGATGCCACGAATGGGGCACCTGGTTTGAGTGTGCGGAACGTTTCTGACAATGTTTCACGCAAGGGTAATACGTGCTCGAGCACACAGTTGCTGAATGCGGCAGCAAATGTTTCGTCGGGGAAGGGTAAATCTTTGCCATCGGCGACACTCAACCCCTGATAGACGTTGCGTCCGTAGGCTTCGTAGGTATCGCTGATGATGGGGTCAATGCCGTAGATTGATTTGCCGGGGAAGGCAATTTCGGCAAACGTGCCATCACCACTGCCCACATCGAGGATTGGTTCGGGGAGATCAGGCGCCGTCTCAGCAAACAGGCGTGCCTCAATCATACGGATCATGACGCGATGGGGTGGCAATGTCATCAGGTGGGGAATGAGAAAATCGCGCGTTGGGGAAGTCGTCATAGTCGTTAGTTCCTCGTTGTAAGCTCAGCAAATAAGCGTTCGTATGCGGTAATGGTCAGTGGCGTACTAAAACGTGCCTCGACTTCGGCACGGGTGCGATGGTAGTGGGCGGGGTCGGCGAGGATGCGCAACAGTGCATCACCGAGTGCTGGGGCATCACCAATCGGGACGACCAATCCCATGCCCGTCTGGGTGACTGGTTGGCGCACGCCGGGCAGATTACTCGCCACCGAGGGCGTGCCCAGCAGCATCGCTTCGACTTGCACGAGTCCAAACGATTCCGTGGAATTGAGGCTGGGGACAGTGATGACGTCGCAGGCACGGAAAAAGGTCGCCAATTCGCGCTGATTGAGTGTCCCCAAAAACGTCCAGTGCTGTTTGTACTGCTCGAAAAGAGGAGCCAACCGCCGCGCATAGGCTTCTTCACCGAGCACCTGCTCAAAAGGCCCTGCAAAGAGCACGCGTGCATCGGGGTGGCGGGCAATAATTGCCGGCAAGGCACCAAGCAACACTTCGACGCCCTTTTCGGCAGCGAGGCGTGCGGCCATGCCAATGACCGGACCAGTCAGATTGTAGCGTTGTCGAAAGGCATCGACATCGGCGTCGCTACTCTCCATCACTTCGACGGGTGGCGGAATTACCGTCACTTTGGACTTGAAGCGTGACAGGTACGGTGAATGCGTCGCGAAATCCTCGGTGTAGGCCACGATGCGGGTAGCGAGTCGGCCAGCCATTTCGTTTTGGAATTGCACGACACGGTCGACGACGCGGTTGAACCAGCCTGGTGGGAGTTGTAGGTCGCAGTGATACGTCAGCACCACGGGTTTGCCCAGCAGCCAGCCACGTGTGGCCAAGCCGGGGGCATCGAATTGCGGGAGGTGTAGGCTCATCACGTCGTGTGTCACGGCAAGCTTGGTGGCCTCGATGCCGAATGTCGGCATGATGACCCCTTTGCTGACCCGGGCTGCCACGGGCACACGGATGACGTGCACGCCGTTGAGTTCTTCGCTGCGTGGCAGGCTCGGATCGTACTGCGACGTCAGCACGGTGACGTGGTGACCGCGTGCCGCCAACCCGATGGCAAGGCGTTCGGCGTAAATAGTCAGACCACTGGTGTAGGGGCGATAGTACGTCAGCGCAATCAACACACGCATGATGAGTTACCGTCCCTCAATTTCAGCACGGCTATCGGCCACCCACTGCCACAAGCGTTCGATGCCCTGGGTGACAGAGACCTGTGGTGCCCATTGCAGCGCCTGTTGCGCTTTGTCGACATTCAAGATGCAGACGCGCTGATCGCCGGGGCGCCAGTCAGCAAAGCGCGGTGTGGCCACAGGATGACCATTGAGTGCATCTAAGTGGGGATGGAATTCTCGCCAGATCGATATGGTGTTGTCGGGGCCACCGCCGATGTTGAATATTTCGCCGGCAACGTGATCGATGCGGGCAATGGCACTACGGTAGGCGTTGACCAAGTCATCCACATACAACAAATCACGCACCTGTTTGCCGTCGCCATAGATACTCAGCGGCCGTCCCAATTGTGTCGCAATGATAAAGTGCGCCGCCCAGCCCTGGTCTTCGACGCCGAATTGCCGTGGCCCATAGATGGCTGATTGACGAAACACGACCGTGCGTAGGTCGTAGATGCGGTGATAGTCACGCACGTATTGGTCGCCGGTACCTTTGGAGCATCCGTACGGTGAGTGGAAATCGAGCGGTTGTGCCTCGGTGACACCACGGGGCAAATCGCGATAGCGGTAGCGCGTATCATCCTCGACGACCACAATATCATCCATGCCACCATAGACTTTGTTGGTCGATGAATAGAGCAGGATGGGGTTCTTGCCCGATGTACGGGCCGCCTCGAGGACGTTGAATGTGCCGAGGGCGTTGATGTCGAAATCTTCGCGCGGGTTGGCGACCGATGTGGTCACGGCAACTTGTCCGGCCAAATGAACAATCGCATCTGCATCCGCAAGCGCCTGCGCTGTGCCGGCCGCATCGCGGATGTCACCTTTGCGCAATACGACCTTGTCACTACCAAATTGCGTGGTCAACCACGCCAAGTTGTGGGCGGCTCCAGGCCGTGATAAGTTGTCGTAGAGGGTCACCCGATAGCCATCCCGGATGAGTGCGGCGGCGAGATTAGCCCCGATGAAGCCAGCGCCACCGGTAATCAAAATGTGCATGCAACCTCTCACATGGTAAGCGACATGATTGATAGACCACGATGTACGACCAGCGGTAATACACGGTGATACTTTTGCGTATATCATACCATAGCGACACGGTCGAATGGTATCTCATTGACACATAATATGACAGTATCATGTCAATATTGTCATGGATATACGATGCATTTCAGTGCGTATTTGTTCATTTGAATGCTTATTACGACAGAATATAGGAAATCGAGAGAAACGATGCAAAAATGCCGGAGAGTCATGACGAAATATGGGCTATAATGTGGGGTAATAAGCGTCGGTGGTTTGGTTGACCATCTGAATATCCCGCACATCGCCACATCACAAATATGATGAGGTATACATTGGTTGTGTGTGCACTGCATGGGGAAACTCAATGAACAATATGCTCGTACTCTTCCGTCGGTATATGATGCGCTGGATGATGTTAATTCTCATCCTATTGCTGGGGGCATACTTTCGGCTCAATGGATTGTTTGCCTGGGACGAGCCATCGTTTCGGCTGCACCCCGATGAACGCTTTTTGACCGAAGTCGCTACTCAGATTCGCTTACCGGCATCATTCGAACGCTATATTGATACGGGGCGTACTCCGCTCAATCCACGCAACGGCAACTACAAGTTTTTCGTGTATGGCATGTTGCCACACGAGATTACGCGCACCATTGCGGTCATGATTACCCCGCCGGATCGCTTGCCACCGCAGACGACGGCGCCCAACAACGAGGGGCCAAACCCCGAATACCGCCTTTCCAAGGCCTTCCCCGAACCGATTCGCAAATTCATTAATCCAGCGGGCGTCGATTACTCCGTCGAAATCCACAAGGTGGGTCGCTCGGTTTCGGCATTTTTTGATTTGCTTTCGATTTTGATGGTGTTCTTGATTGCACGCCGTCTGTATGGTGAAAAGGTTGCCTACCTGGCCGCCTTGATGAGTGCTGGCACTGCGTTCTTGATTCAGCAGTCGCACTTTTTTACTGTTGATGCCACCAGCACATTTTTCATCTTGCTGACGATCTACTATGCGGTACGCATCGTCCAACGTGGTGGGGTTATTGACTACCTCGGCGCCGCCATCGGCGTCGGCGGGGCAATGGCCTGTCGTATCACGTTGGTGACGGTGGCTATCGCGGTGATTGTGGCCGTGCTGGCACGCCTGCAACGCGCCTACATCAACGAGCAACGTCGTGCCATCGTGCGTGACATCGTGCTCGTTGTCCTGTGTGGCATCACTGCGTTGTTTGCGGCACGTATACTGGGCCCTGACATGTTTGCGGGGACCATGCCCAATAGTACGCCGCGCATGATCTTGAGTGACAGACTTGGTATCAGTTTCATGGCTGTCGACGATTTCTTCCACGGCAAAGGATTTTTTGACATTCGTCCCGACGATCGCTTTTTGCAGAGCATGTCTGATATTAGTCGCTTTGCTTCTGGTGAAGTGGATTGGCCGCCGACACAGCAATGGGCCGCACGTCCGCGCTACGTGTTTGCTTTGTTCAACATGGTTTATGCGGGCATGGGAGCTCCACTCGGTATTGCGGCGTGGCTGGGCTTCATTGTTGCTGGGTACTATCTGCTCCGTCGGCGCATGATGGAGCATCTCATCCCATGGACATGGGTGCTCTTCTTCTTTGGATGGCAGGGTGGACTTTTCTTGATGTCGATGCGCTACTACCTGCCCATCTACGGCATGCTGACTATCTTTGCTGCATGGCTAGTTGTCCATATTGCCAGCTACCGGCTGAGTATCTTCAACAAAGTTATGCACTGGATGTGGCAGCCTGGCGATGTGCAACTTCACTTCCCCCGTGCACTTGCAATCGCCCGTGGCGTATCGTATATCGTCATCATTCCCACCTTGGTCGTGGTGCTTGGTGCGTTGGCCTGGGGATATGCGTTCTCGCGCATTTATACCGAGGATCATAGCCGTGTGGCTGCCTCACGCTGGATATACGCCAACATCCCACCCGGATCTGTGGTCAGTTCCGAAACGTGGGATGACGGTTTGCCACTTGGGCTCGATGGGCGCAGTGCCGACCAATTCCCCGGCGAAGCCTTCCCCGTGTATGCCGAAGACGAGCTTTCCAAGTACATTGGTGACGGTACTGCCGAAAACGAAGGTTTGCTCAAACAAATCGACAACGTTGACTACATTGTCTTGAGTAGCAATCGCGTCTACGACACCGCAGGACGCTTGGTGATGCGCTATCCGGCGCTGATTAATTACTACAAGGCGCTCTTTGATGGCTCGTTGGGATTTGATTTGGTCGCTGAATTCCGCTCGTCGCCACGCTTGTTTGGCGTCGAATTCCCCACGGCAGTTTGGGCCGAAGAAGCCTTCAGTGTCTACGATCATCCCCGTGTGCTTATTTTCAAGAAAACAGAGCGATATAGCAGCGAAAACACCAAATCACTCATTTTCCATGGAGTCGTCTTCGAAGAAGTCTACAAGATGACCACCATCCGGGCCAGCAAGACGATGACTGCGCTGCACTTCACCGATCTGCAGTGGCCCACCTATCGCAATGCGGCCTCGTGGAATGAACTCTTTAGCACATTCACCACGACTACCGTGCCGTGGTTGTGGTGGTGGCTGGCCCTCGAAATCATGAGTTTGGCCGCCTTCATTCTGCTCCGACGTGCCTTGGCTGGTCTGCCTGACGGCGGTTTTGCCATCGCCAAAACGCTGGGACTGTTGCTCGTCGCATGGTTCATTTGGCTGGCTGGCACGGTGCACGTACTGCCTTTCAACCGCGTCGGTGTCTGGGTGGTGGTCGCCATCCTAGCACTGGTCGCTGCCGTAGTGTGGTGGCGGGGGCGTACGCGCTGGCATGCATGGTGGCTCCAGCGTCGCAACTTGGTCATTACCACCCAGCTGGTTTTTATGCTGGCGTATTTGGCCTTTATCTGGGTGCGTTCGCAGAATCCGGATTTGTGGCATCCCGGTCGTGGTGGCGAAAAGCCGATGGACTTGGCGTTTTTGACGGCCGTCGTGCGTAGCCCGACCTTCCCGCCGTATGACCCGTGGTTTGCTGGCGGCATGCTCAACTACTACTACTTCGGCTTTGTGATGGTCGGCGTCCTGGTGCACATGACTGGGATCGTACCGTCTACCGCATACAATCTGGCTGTGCCGACGATCTTTGCTTTGACGGCGGTGGGTGCCTGGGGTGTGGCTTTGGCCTTGCAAGGGTCGTTCCGCACCATTCATGCCCGGGCATGGCGCTGGTGGCTAATGGCGTTGCCCTATGCCGAGCGTCGCAAATTAGTGGGTGCGTTGCTGGCTGCACTCTTTACCGTGGTGGCAGGCAACTGGTCGCAAGCCTATTGGTTGCTGCCGGGGACGGGTGTCAATCCTCCCGAGTCATGCGACAAAGGTACGTCTTATGCCGCACAACAGATTTGTGGTGGCCGCGAGGAATGGGCGTTTTGGGATGCCACCCGCGTTGTCGCCATCAAGACCGGCGACGGCGTTATCAACGAATTCCCCTTCTTTACGTTCCTGTTTGCCGACTTGCATGCACACATGATCGGGTTGCCATTGCTGATTGCAGCCCTCGGTGTCATGCTTGCGCTGATTCGCCACCGTTCACGGGTGCGCCAACTCTGGCCGCGCTGGCGTGAACGTGGCTTGGCCATCGTACTCCTTGGCCTGATTAGTGGCGTGGCCTACGCCACCAATACGTGGGACTACCCGACTATTTTGGGGATGTCCGTGGTCACGTTGCTACTGGTGGCGTGGCGCGACGAACAAGTGCGCCCCAATCTCGCATTGCATATCACGGGTGTGATTGCCGGTGTCGCAGTGCTGGTCATTGCATCACGCGTTGCCAATTGGCCGTTCAGTCAGTGGTTCGCCAGCGATTACACCGGCCTCGAACGCTGGACGAGTGCCCAGACACCCACCAAACTGTTTGTCGAAGTCTCAGGTTTGTGGTTGTATGCGGCCCTGAGTGGTTTGGTCGTGCTATTGATTCGTACGCGGTGGTTATCGCCACTGCTGGCATTCAGCATGGCTGGTGCCATCATTCTGACTATCGTGTTTGGCATGGTCAGCAATCTGCCTGCTTTCTACGTCGAAGCAACCGCTATGGCGATTGGCGCGGTTATCTTGTTGGCATTGATGTGGCGTGCCGGCAACATTGAATTGCCGTCGTGGTCGTTTGGGCGTACGCGCGTGATTCAGCTCGAATTGCCCGTCTTTGCCGAAATCGAGCGTCGTGCACCACCACGAGTGGCCACCATTTCGCTCGAAACAATATTCTTGACGGTCATGGTGATGGCGGTACTGGGCATCTCTGCATTGACCGAGGTGCTCGTCGCCAAGGGTGACATTGGGCGCATGAATAGCGTCTTTAAATTCGGCATGCAAGTCTGGGTATTTGGGGCGATTAGTAGCGGCGTGCTGTTGGCGTGGTCGTGGCAACACATTCGCGCCATTCTGCCCCGCACACAGCGCATCTGGCAGGCGGTCACGGGGGTGGCAGTCCTCGCTGCCTTTGCCTACCCGGCTACTGCAACACCAGCGCGCCTCGGTGATCGGTATGACCGCGAAATCCCCGCCACGCTCAATGGTGAAGCCTTCATGTCGTCACCAGCTGCTACATGGAGCGAGAATGGCCAGAACTTTGACTTTAGTGAAGATGTGGCCGGGATCAACTGGATTCGTCAGAATGTAGTCGGTCTGCCCATCATGCTCGAAGCTCATGCTGAAGCCTACCGCTGGGATGCACGCATTGCCACGTATACGGGATTGCCGACGCTCATTGGCTGGCCATGGCACGAAACCCAGCAACGCAGTGTGACTGATATCGGTAACGTGCTCAATGCGCGTCAGAACGCTGTACGACGCTGGTATTCCGAACTCGACAGTAACCAGATTTTCGCTGAATTACAAAACTACGGCGTTGAATACATCTATGTCGGGCGCATGGAACGTGCGCTGTACGGCGAACAGACTGGTGTCGCCTTTGCCGAGCTGGCCAAAGCCGGCAAAATCACGCAAGTCTTTAGTCATGGTGAAACGCGCATCTACCAGGTGCCTGTCGCCGACCACGCGCCTGGGGTGCTCAAGACAGGAACACTGGCCAAACTGCCTCCCGCCCCACTGGCACAACAATCGCTCTTGACCGTCGAAAACGCGCGCCTGCCCGAAGTAACCAGCCCAGGCTGGAATCCAGTAACCAACCCGATTATCATCGTGGTGCTGTGGTTGTTGGCATGGTACGCGATTGCGTTGCTTGGTCTGGCACCAGCCATGTGGCTAGGAGACACGCAGTGGGTCTGGGCACGTGTGATCGGTCTCTTGCTTCTCGGCTACCTGTTGTGGTTGCCGGTGAGTGCCCGCATCATGTACAACTCCACCACCGGCTTGGCACTCGCCATCCTCTTGACCGTGTTGGTCAGCGTGTGGGCACTTATCCGTATCGGCATGCGCCAAAAGCCGCAGCCTGAGACTCCTGTCATGCAGTGGATGTCGTGGCACGATGCCCCCGCGGCAATTGCGGCCGGCGTACAGTCCATTGTGGCATCTCTCCGGGCGCAATGGCGCACGGTGGCCGCATTTGAGGGTGTCTTTTTGGTGAGTTTCATCGTCATGGTGCTGATTCGCATGGCCAATCCCGACCTGTGGCATCCGGCCTGGGGCGGCGAGAAGCCGTTCGAATTCGGCTTGCTCAATGCTGTGTTGCGTAGCCCTGTGATGCCCCCCTACTCGCCGTTTTTCAGTGGTGGCACGATTAACTACTATTACTACGGCTACGTGTTGATGTCGTTGCCTATTCGCCTGACGGGCGTCATGCCTGCGGTCGGCTACAACCTGGTGTTGGCATCGCTCTATGCCCTCGTCATGCTTGCGACGGCTGCCGTGTTGTGGCAAATCGTGCAGCGCCGTTGGGTGGCGCTGATCGGCGTATTGGCAATGGGTGTATGGGGCAATCCCGCCGTATCGCTGCAAATCGGCTGGTCGCGTGGGATTCAACCCGTCATCGATTCCCTGCGCCAAGATGGTCTGGCAGGACTCGGTTTGCCCATCGGTGACTGGTTCATCGGTTCGAGCCGTGTTATCCCCAACACGATCAATGAATATCCAGCGTGGAGTTTCTTGTTCGGTGACTTGCATGCGCACGTCATCGCATTACCGCTCACGCTCTTCTTGGTGTCTCTTGTCTGGTATGCGCTCCGTGAAAAACGGCTGGGTGGCGCATGGTGGATTCTCACACCTGTCGTTATCGGCGCCATGGCTATTACGAATTCGTGGGATGCCCCCACTGCTGTCCTGTTGTTGACCGGCGTGCTAATCCGGCGTATCTGGGTGGGAGAGCGCTGGTGGATGGCCATCTGGGCAATCATCCAAGCAGCTGTGCTTGCGGCCGTCGCCTATGTCGCCTATTTGCCCTTCTTCCAGCAGTATGTGCCACAAATTGGTGGCATCGCACAAATCACCACACCGTCGCCGTGGGACGCATGGTTGGCCATGTGGGGGTTGTTCATTTTGCCCACCGTGTTGGTCGTCTTGCTGGTGGCCTGGCAGCACCGCATCATGCGTGCGCTGTGGTTGGTCATCCTGCTGGCAGTGGCATGTATCGGTGTATTCTTGCCGCTGGCCGGTGAGGCGGTGGCAGTCGTATTGCCCTATGTTGCCAATCCACGCATCTGGTTGGTGGTGGTCTTGGTGGCACTTGTGCCCTTCTTGGTCCGGCGTCAGCCCAATCACCTCATCTGGTTGGGGACATGGATGATCTGGATCGCCTGGGCCATCGCCCTCGGCGTGGAAGTCATCTATGTGCGTGACCACATGGTGGGTGGTGACTGGTACCGCATGAATACCGTCTTTAAGTTTGGTGTGCAGAGCTGGTTACTGCTTTCGGTGGGTATCAGCATGCTGTTGCCCACGTTGTGGAGTGCCTTGACCGCACCTGCTCCGTCCTCTGTGCCAACATCACCTGAGTCTGATGCCTCCGCCGAGGTAGTATCAACACCCGCCGCATCGCGCCGCAGTATCCAGTCGGTAGGTGCACCGGTGGTTGTCGCATTGTTGGCTGTGCCGGTGGTGTTAGGGCTGGCATTCCCATTGTTTGCTGTCCCCAATCGTATTGCGTATCGCATGAACCCAGACCAAGAACTGACCCTTGATGGGCTGAAGTTTATGGAGAAAGCCAGCTACAGCGCATACGAACGCGATATCGCCTTCATGAATGATTACCGCGCCATGCAGTGGCTCCACGATCATGTCGAGGGCGTGCCGGTGGTGTTGCAGTCGAGCATTGAATTTTATCGCGATTACGGGGTGCGCATCGCCGCCAATACCGGCTTCCCCACGGTAGTGAGCCCGTTGCACGAAAGCGAGCAACGCAACGGTGATCTAGTGGGCAAACGAGACGCCGATGTCATCGAATTCTATCGCACCACGGATCCAGCCAAAAAACTGCAAATCTTGTCACGCTACCGGGTCAGCTATGTAGTGGTCGGACCCATCGAGCGTGCGGCATACGGTAAAGAAGGCACCGACGCGATAGCAACGGTGGGGTCGCTGCGCGAAGTCTTTAAGGCTGGAGAAACATCTATCTTCCAGGTGTCGCCCAATATTGCGCAAATCCCCCCGCTCGATAGCAAGAACGGCGATTCCCAAGCCCCAGCTGTCGGCTTCCCATCATTGCCCGAGCCCGTCCTTGAGGATTTGAGTGCCCTCGAAACACAGTTCAACGAGGATCCGAGCAACATCGACGCGATGATTCAACTCGTCGACGGCTACCGTCGCCAACAACGCTTCGAAGAAGCCGTGGCTGTGGCCAAAAAGACCAAAGAATCGCATTCCAATGACGTGATGGTCCTGCACATGTTGGGGGATATTGCGATGGAAGGTCGCATGTACGATGATGCCATTCAAGCGTATCGTGATGCAATTGTCGCCAATGATTCCCCGGGCAACGTCAACAAGCTGATTAGTGGATTGATCAACGCTGATCGCCTGATTGATGCACTAAAGGAAGCAGACAAGGCAGTTGAGAAGTACCCGGACTTCTTGGATTTCTACATGTCGCGTGGCCGCATCAATACCTTGCTCGGCGAGTACGATGCTGCACGGAACGATTATCAAGCATACCTTGATCGTGCCCCTGAGGATGCAATCTTCCGCAAGGATGCACAACAGGCCATCGATCAACTATCACAATAATGATGAGCATGCCACATACGCGCGTAGTGTGTGTGGCATGTAACTGCTCCGTGTGATCGCATATCAGCAAAGGAGTCGACACGATGGGAGATGTGCTCCTGCATTATTTCGCCACATTTGTCTGTGTAGCTGTCGGTATCCCGTGGGCAAAGTATCTGTTTACCACTCTGCCTAATGCCATGATTGGTGTCGCCCGACCACTCGGATTCGTGTTGATTGGTGTCACACTCTGGACCACTGCCATGATGGGACTCATCCCATTCAATGGTGGCGGCGTTTTGCTCGTGGCGGCCATCATCGGTTATGTGGGCTGGCGTCTTGCTGGTGGTATCGACAAAGCGTGGCTGCTTGCACAGTGGCGTGCATGGGCGCTGAGCGAAGTCTTTTTTCTGATTGCATTTGCCATGGTCGTCTTTATTCGTAGTCAAAACGCCGACCCATGGGGCACCGAGCGTCCCATGGATTACGCGTTTTTTAATAGCGTGATGAATAGCCCCAGTTTCCCGCCACTCGACCCATGGATGGCTGGGTTTACCATCAACTACTACTATGCCGGCTATGTGCTCGCCGCCATCCCGGCCGTCCTCACTGCTGCTGATCCTGTGGTCTCGTACAACCTGGCATTGGCGACGACTGCGGGTATGAGTGCCGCTGCAGCAGTCTGTGTGACCGTGAGCATGATTCAGCTCTGGCGCCCCGCCAATCGTCCTGTGGCACGGGGCGAAGCGCCCATTGTGGCTACATTGGCGTTCGCTGCGTTGTTGTTGGTTGGGAATATGGGTGGGTTCCTGCAGGTGGTGACCGGTGTGCCCGAAATCTTGGCCCTCGAGTCCGGCGATATCGCCAAAGCCGTGTCCAATGGACTTGGCGCCCGTGAACCGGTGCCATTGCGACATACCTTCAAGGGGTGGGAATACGACGGGACCAGTCAAGTGGTGCCACGTGATACCTGGCAAGACTTTAACTGGTGGAACCCATCACGTGCCATTTGGGATGACAACTACGCACCAGACGGCACGAGCGAGCGGCGTTATGCCATCACCGAGTTTCCGTTTTTTTCGTATTGGCTCGGCGACATGCATCCACATGTGATGTCACTGCCGTTCGTCCTCTTGCTCTTGGCACTCATCTTGCGCCGTGCCACTGCACCGACTCCTGATGTCTTTTTGCCCGCCTTGTTGCTGGGGCTGTTGTATCCCCTCAATAGCTGGGATTACCCCACCTACATCGTGCTCTATGTTGCGGCCGTCATCTGGCAGAGCCTGCAGAGTGCACGTTCATGGCGTGAGATTGGTATCGAAGTAGCCTCTGTACTGGTGGCCTCGTACTTGTGGTATCTGCCATTCCATCTCACGTTCTACTCGCTAGTGGGTGGCGCCGAGCCACTCGTCGATTTGCCAGTCGTCGGCGCATTGTCGCGCTTTTTTGGACTCGCACCGGCACGCACTGAATTCCACGGCTTCTTTATCATGTTCGGGCTGTTCATCACACCCATTCTGGTGGCGCTGGGTCGCCACCTGCGCACCCGCATGGAGTACATGTTATTCGGGGTGGCGATGCTGGTTGGTCTGCTTGGCGCCTTTTTGGGCTTCACCACACTCGCTGCAATTCCCCTACTCGCATTGGCACTCTATGTTGTCATGGATCGTACCGACGTCCCGCCCGTAGTGGCCGTCTGGTTGGCCATCACATCCATGGCCGCGTTGTTGTGTTTGGCCGTCGATGTCGTCTACATCCGCGATGTCTTTAGCTCGCGCATGAATACCGTCTTTAAGTTCTACTACCAAGTCTGGGCACTGTGGAGCATTGCTGCCGTCATTGGTGGCTGGTATATCTGGCAAACAGGGAGCCGCCGCTGGCGCATCGCGCTGAGTGTGGTCATGGTGCCACTTGTTGCTGCGGCACTCGTGTATCCAGCTGCCACCATCGGCAAACAACTCTTTACTGCGCGCGAAATGAATCTGGCTGGCCGTACACCTCGTGACCTGGTCGATGGCGGACCTGCATCGATTACCTGGCTGCGTGAGAATGCACCGGCAGGATCCGTCATCATCGAAGCCATCGGTGGGCAGTACGACATCGAGGGCCGCGGCTTTGGTGGCGTCTCGGCATCGACTGGTCTGCCTGCAGTCATGGGGTGGCCTGGCCACGAAGATCAGTGGCGTGGTGGTCATGCCGAAGCACAACAACAAATCGGTCAGCGCGAAGAAGATGTACGCACCATCTACAGTAGTGGTGATGAAGCCACTGTGCGCGCATTAATTGACAAATACCATATCCGCTATATCTATGTCGGCCCTACCGAGCGCTTTGTGTATGGCGAGGCGGGGCTTGGATTGTTCGATGCAATCGGGAAAGTCGTCTTTCAAGAGGGTGAAGTCACTATTTACGATGTGAAATAACTGCCCGCGACCAGCCCCCTGCATGCGTTGATGCAGGGGGCTGGTCGATTTTAGGTGAGCAAGCGTTCTTGGGTGATGCTACGAATGCCAAGGGCGCGAATGGTCATGTCCACGATTTCTTTGCGGCCGGAAAGTGTGTGCGCAAAGTCCAGATTGTCGGTGGGCACGTGCAACACGGGACAGCGTTCGAACCCACGCATCCACTCGTCGTAGCGTTCGTTGAGGCGGCGCAAATAAGCCTCAGGAATGTTCATTTCGCTGGCCCGTGCCCGCTGGGTAATTCGCTTCTGCAGTGTTTCCACTGATGCCTGTAAATAAATGACCAACGTCGGTGGCTGGATGCGTTGCACGAGGGTGGTGTAGAGGCGTCTATAGGTGCGGAAATCGCGATGCGACAAGATGCCTTCTTCGAAGAGTCCCTTGACAAAGATTTCGTAGTCCTCGTACATGCTGCGGTCTTCGATGACCGATCCTGGGGTATCGATGATTTCGAGGTGCTGTTCGTAGCGCTGGGTGAGGAACCAAATCTGTGAATGGAATCCCCAGCGCTCGCGGTCGCGGTAGTAGTCGTCCAGATACGGATGCTCGGCCACTAGCTCGTAGTAGGGCTGCCAGCGCAACTCTTCGGCGAGAATTCCCACCAAGGTACTTTTGCCGACGCCAATATTACCTGCCACAGAAATGTGCACGTGGCGTGGTGTGCTCTGTGTCATCGCCAATGCTCCTGTTGTCGATTATACTTTTACACTGCGCCAGCGCCCTTGACGGAAGCGCAGATAGGCCAACACCGATTGCGAAAAGAAGTCGATGCCCATGGCAATCCACACACCAGTCAGCCCAAATCCTACGCTGAGCATAAAATACGAAATGGGCAAGCGCAACATCCAGGTACTGATAACTTTGGTATAGAGTGGCCAGCGTGTATCGCCCGCCCCACGCAACGCCCCCGAAAAGACGAAGTTAGACCCCATGAAAATCTGGAATGCCCCCGCAATCTGCAACGGGATAATTCCAGCGTTGATGACTGCCTGGTCGTTGATGAAAAGCCGCAATAAATAGGTGGGAATCACCACCATGATCGTCCCGAGTACAAGCATGATGAGTGAATTCTGGCGAAACGCCTCGTACGTCGCAGCCTGTGCTTCATCGGGATCGTTTGCGCCGAGTCCCTGCCCGACGAGTGCCGATGCCGCAATACCATACCCCCATCCCGGCAAAAACGACAGTGATTCGATGCGGATGACCAAGTTGTGGGCCGCATAGGCTGCGGTACCCAACTGAGTAACCATTCCTAGAAACACGATTAAGGCGCCTTGAAAGACAGCCTGTTCACCTGCAAAAGGCAATCCAACGCGGGCCACACGTTTCATCATCGCGAAGTCTGGCCACAGTGGCTGATTGAGAATCAGGCTGGCACGCCCGCGCAACAACACCATAATCACCGCAATACATCCCACCGTACGTGCAATAGCCGCCCCCATGGCTGCGCCCTGGATGCCCATCACCGGCAGGCCGAATTGCCCACCAATAAAGAGAAACGAAATGACCACGTTGATGATGTTGACGCCGATGATGATGTAGAGAGGGGTGCGGGTGTCGCCGGCACCACGGAGGGCAGCGGTCCCAATCATGCTAATCGCGGTGGGCGTAGCCGCATAGCCGATAATGCGCAAAAAATCGCCACCGAGGCGGGTAACGTCAGCATCGGCACGGTAGACACCAATCAGCTGCGTGGCAAATAATTCGCAGACGATGGTGGTGATGATGGCCGCGATGAGTCCCATCAGCAACGATTGCCGTAGGGCGTTGTTGCCCATGGCACTATCATGCGCCCCACGCGCCCGGGCCGTGAGTGCGGTACAACCCGTGCCGATGGCCATGAACAGAATCGTCACTGTCCAAAACATTTCACTCGCAAGTCCGACACCGGCTAGGGCAGTGGCACTGCCATACCCCAAAATCACTGCGGCAGTGGCCGGGAGTTGCCCGACAAGTAGTACATCCATCAGTCCGACGAGTGTATTGAGGACCTGCTCGCTGACTGCTGGCATGGCAAGCGAAAATACGCGCCGCTGGCGCTCTTGTTGACGTTGCATGAACCCCTCTTGTTTCCAGGATGTCTAGGCATTGTATCACTCTCATTACCAAATATGCACAAATGCAAAATACCACTTGACATGAAACAAATGTTCTCATATAATCAGAACAGATGTTTCGAACAAATGTTTTCAACATCGATACTGATACGACAGAGGAGGATACAATGGCTGTTCGCTCACAAGAAATGCGCAACCCCACGATGCGCCTTGCGCGCCCCAAAAGCGCCACGTCCATTTTGCGACGCTGGGGCATGCCAACCCTCTCAATAGGATATATCACCACCGCTGTGATTGCAGCCGTTGCGCTCTACATGGCCTTGAGTGCCCTAGCGAGTTGGGGAATCGGCAAATACGACGACATGCGCTACGGCACCACGCGCACCTTCCATACCGACGTCGTGATTGGCATCGACGATTCCGTCACCAACCCGACCCACTTTGTGGCCATGAACATCAACCGCCAAGTAGTGGTGATGCAGATCCCCGGCGGTGACACCAGCAAGACGCGCATCATCAACGGCCCCTATCTGTTTGGTGGGGACGAGGATCGCACTCCCGTGTTGCTCAACTTCAACGATGTCAACAGTGACGGCATGCAGGACATGATTGTCAACGTCAAAAACGAAGCCCTCATCTACCTCAACCGTGGTGACCACCTGAGCCTGATGACACCCGAAGAGCGCACCACCGTCTCGCTCAACTAATCAGCTTGTTTCGACGCGGGTTCCCCTGCCCGCGGTGATGTCCCCCGCCATTACCGCACTCCCGCGTATGTATCGCTCCCGCCACTGTCCTGGCGGGAGCGGTTTTTTGTCGTGGTGTGCAGGACGCTGGTCCCCCCATGCCACTGTGCCAATGACTCATGTGTGGTTGTCGGTATCGGCAGTACACCATGCCATCCGATATAGGCGTGCATGTGCTATGATACCCGCGTCATTCACTCATGTCATGCCCAAAATTGACACATCCCAATCGTCCATAGGAGCGGAATCAGCATGCAGACCCCAACCCCCAGCACCACGGAACAGTTGCGCCAATGGCTCACCCAGAGTCGCGACGCCTTGCGCACCATTCCGGCAGCCTTTCGCATCATTGTAGCTGCCGATCGTGTGGGGACGGTGATGCTGATGGTGAGTGCGGCATGCAATGCGGCCATCCCTGCGTTGCAAGCGTATGCAGCAGGGCGCATCATCGACAGTGTGGCACACGGCATGACGCTATCTAATCCGATGGCTGCCATGTCGGCCAGCCTGCCCTGGATTTTGCTGGAGTTCGCCCTCATTACGCTGACGTTCGTGATTGGACAGGTGCGCAGTTTCGCAGAACATACCATCAATGCGCAGCTCTCGCATTACATCGCCACCCAGATGATGCACAAATCGATTGAACTCGACATGCAGTACTTTGAGGATCCGACATTCTACGATAGCCTGCAGAATGCCCGCCGCCAAGCCGAATTTCGTGCCATGGCACTCGTGACGGGTGTCTTTGCCATCGCACAGCAATTCGTCACACTCGCGTCGTTTGTGGTATTGATTGTGCACTTTCAGCCGTGGATTGCACTGATTCTCTTTGGGGCCACCATTCCCGCATTTATTGCACAGGGGCGCTATAGTCGGCTCTTTTTCCGCCTGTTGACACGGCGCGCCCCCGAATTCCGCCAACTGCGCTACCTCGAGGAATTGGTGACCAGCGATAAATCCATCAAAGAAGTGCGTCTGTTTGAATTGGGACCATCGATCATTGCCCGCTACAGTGATACGTTCATGCACTACTTCCGCGAAGACGTAGCTATCGCCCGCCGCCAATCACTCCTCGGCACGGTATGGGGGCTCATCGCCACCATCAGCTTTTATGCGTCGTATGCCTGGGTCATCTGGATGACGCTGGTTGGGCAACTGACGCTGGGCGGACTGACGTTTTATACGGCCATCTTGCGTCAAAGTCAGAACACCTTCCAGGGGCTGTTTAACAGTGTCAACTGGTTGGTCGAAAACGGCTTGTTTATGACGCAGTTGCTTGATTTCATGGCCATGCAACCCAAAATGCCAGTGAGTGCGCATCCCACGCCATTCCCCCATCCGCTGCGCGAAGGTATCGTCTTTCACGATGTCTCGTTCAAATATCCCGATCGTGACGATTGGACGTTGCAGCATATCAATCTGCACATCGCTCCCGGCGAAACAATTGCACTCGTGGGACTGAATGGTGCCGGCAAAACTACCCTTGTCAAGTTGCTGACACGACTCTATGACCCCACTGAAGGGAAAATCACTGTCGATGGGGTTGATTTGCGCGATATCGCACCTGCAGACCTGCACGAGCATATTGGTGTCATTTTTCAAGATTTCGTGCGCTATCAGATGACACTCAAAGACAATATCGGCTTTGGCGATGTGGCACACAGCGATGACATGTCACGGATTACCCGTGCCGCTGGGCAGGGTGGTGCTGCCGAAATTGCAAGTCAGCTGGCACACGGGTATGACACAACACTCGGCCGCCAATTCATCGAAGGGCGTGAGTTATCTGGTGGACAATGGCAAAAAATCGCCCTTAGTCGGTCGTTTATGCGCGAAGGGGGCATCCTCATCCTCGATGAGCCCACGGCGGCCCTTGATGCCCAGCACGAGTACGAGATTTTTCAGCGCTTCCGCGAATTGACCCAGGGGCGTACGGCCATCTTGATTTCGCATCGATTTAGCACGGTGCGTATGGCTGACCGTATTGCGGTGCTCGCCGAAGGGAGCATTGTCGAGCTTGGCAGTCACCAAGAACTCATCGCCAATCAGCAACGCTATGCCGAATTATTCGAGATGCAGGCCCAGGGATATCGCTAGTCGGTATGCTGTTTATGGCATTCCTATTGCGGGGTATAAAATATGTTAAAAATTACATATTTATCGTGATGAATACGTGCTATGGTAGGACTATCATGAATGTTCGATTATCAAGGCTGACACGTCATGGTAGATTCATTCTCCGAAGCCAAAACCAAAGCGCGAATCATTACAATCATGTCGTCGGTCAAAAATCGACTCAAGCACCATGGCATCAAACTTGGCTCAGGCCGCGAAGATGCGTTGAGTGATATTCACAACACCCCCAAGACGGCCACATTGGTTGAGCGCATACGCGAGCGTGGCTGTAAACTCGCCGGTAATCGCTTTGCCGATATCTTCATGTCGCGACCCAAGCGCTTGGTCATCCCCGAAATCGATGAATTGGTGACTACGTTTGATACGATTTTGGAAATCGATTCGCAGCTCTTGTCTGCACACGAATTACTCGAATTATGCGATTTGATGCGTTTCCCTATGTCGCAAATCCAGCAGTTTGCGCGCCACTTCTCCACCGAAGACTGGCGTGCCGCCTTGCAACTCTACCAACTCATCCCTGCCAATAGTAGCGACGAGCATGCGGTGATTGGCCGCGACGAACTCATCGAGCAAATTGTCGACCACGTATGGCAGACCCGTAGCCAAGGCAAAGTATGGCGCGAACACGTCATCCTAAGTGGGGCATCGGGTGTGGGCAAAAGCACTGTGGCCAATGCGGTGGTGCGTCGCCTCTCAGTCTTGCACAAAGGGCGCATCCCGTTGGTCAGCATCGGTAACAGTATGACTAGCATGGAGCAGGTGCTCTATGCGATTGGCATGGCGCTAAACCTCAAACAGCGCAACAACGAACCGTGGTATCTACGCCTCAAGGATGTTGAATTTTTTCATCAGGGCATTTTGGTACTCGACAACGTGCTGGGTAATGACATCCTTCCTACCGAAACGATTCTCAAAAACCTGGTCATCATGTTCCCTGAAACCCAATACATTATTACCACGCAAGTACCTGGATTGGCGTTAACACTGCCCAATACGCGTGAATACGCCATTGCTGGACTGTCTATGGCTGAGGCACAAACGTTGTTCTGGCGTGTCTATCAACAAGCCGAGGGGCGGGGGCTCGAGTACGACGACGTCGCGGCGATTATCCAGTACACCAACGGCTTCCCGATGCTGGTGATTGCTGCAGCGAATAGTGCAGCCCGGGGCAACAGTGCCACACCCGACAATATTTACAACCAGGTCATCAAAGGACTCGGTACCATCCCCGAGCTGATGCTCCAGATTATGTCGCTGGTGTCGTATCCGCTGAGTATACAGTTTTGGGAATCACAGCGGCGTATCCTGCACATTCCTGATGACAAGCCACCACAGGCATACTTACACATGCTCGAGCGTCGCCAACTCATCACCCGGCAACGCACAGATGGTTTCGTCATCCACGATGAATTGCGCTATGCGATTCTGCAAACACTTGATCCCCCGACACGCAACAGCTTACTCACATCCATTGGGCAACAATTTGTGGCAAATATGGAATTACACACGTCGGTGGATGATGCGACCTTTGCACAACTGAGTCAGTATGACATGCTGGCTGTGCTGCAACTCGTCCAACAAATGGAACAACAACAACTCACGGATACCGCCATCGCGCTCTGTGTGCATTGGCGCATGCAATGGATTCGTTATGGTATGGCTGCAGAGCTGTGTGCCTTGAGCGAGGCGTGCCTCTATCGCATTCGCGATGATCATCCCATGGTCTGTGAATTGTTGTATGTCATTGGCAGCTACTACGGTCATCGTGGCATTGTCGAAAGCACGGTACGATTTCTCACGCAGTCCATGCAACGATCGGAACAACTCAACCAACGCACTGTATGGTCGTTGGCGGCCGTCGAATGTGCGTTGCTCGGTGTACAAAAAATCGGCGTCAACGAATCCGAGCGCCTATTGTGGCGCGCCATGACACTCCTTGTGCCACTCAAACTCGATGGCTGGGTGGCACGTTGCCATGACATTTTGTCGCACTTGTACATGCTCAATGGTGACATGGTCAAAAGCTTGCACGAAAGTGACGAGGCGTTGCGCATGTTTGGTCAGAACGAATTCTCGTACGGTCTCGCCGACGCATACTCCAACCGTGCCTTGATTTTCATGATTATGGGCGATTATGTGATGGCCCGCCAGGTACTAAGCCGTGCCGAATTGATGTTTCAAAAACTCAAAGCACCCAGCAATCTGGCTGCGGTCCATTTGCGCATTGCCGGGATTGCGGTGCTCAGCAACGATATCGCCGATGCACGCTTTTATCTGACACGGGCATTCCGCCAACTCGAACGCACGGGCGGTATGAACGACCTGCTGTACGCCATTGATATTTGTTCGGGGATTATGCTGGCAGAAGGCGATGGTGTGGGGACGTTGCAGCTGTCACAGGCGTGTAGCATGCTTCGTGAAGCACAGAAATTGCCACGCGGCATCGCATTTGAGAACATCGTCAGACGGCAACTGGTGCACGCAGAAATCCTGCTCGAAGGACGCATGATTATGCCGTTGCCCACCAACATTGATGAGCTGTTACACGTGGTCAGACGCGTCTTGAAAATCAACACCCAGTGATATTATTGTGGCAATACCCAGCGCACGAGTTGTTGGTCGATGTTGATGGTCATCCAGGCAGTTAGACTGATATAGGCAAAGTAGGCACACAACACGGTCATCATGACTGCCCCGGCACGGTGACGCCGGTATTCATTGGCCATCAGCCCCATGCCAATTGCGATGATGGGGGCGATAAAGATGACGATACGGGTCGGATTGATGAAAAACACCACCCGCAAGATGGCAAGCACGGTGGTGGTTGCCACCCCCGCCCACAAGGTGTACCGCAGTGCGGGGCGACTCTGCAACCGTGGCAGTGTGGTGCCCAATATCCCCAACACGAATACCACCCAGCTGTAATGGTCGTTGACGCCACCATTCCAGAATTTAAAAAACGCATCGATGCGTGACTGACTGATGCTCTGCACCAAATTATCACTTTGATCCAAAATGAGCACCACATATTGGCTGTAATAGATGACACTGAGCAGGATGGCCATGCCAATCCATAGCCACGCTGCCCGGCGCATATGCCCGAGTAGCCACTGGATACACTGCATCACACTCATCGTCAAAAACGCCCCGAAGTGTCCAGTAATCGCGATCAGCGCAAATATTCCGTGGAGCATGCGCTGCCGAAACGTGAGCACATCACCGACCATCAGGGTCATGCAGACAAACCACCAACTGGCCCACTGTGCGAGCGCCTGCGCCACCACTGGATAACTATGAAACACGTACGCTTGTGGGAAAAAGAGCAAGACGATGGCACTATACCAGGCCGTCGTCTCACCGAGTCGTTGCTGGATGAGTAGCCATACCACGGCAAAGACCAATGTGGCATCAAGGAGCAGTGCCATCGCACCGACGTAGTAATTAAATGTCATAACCGGGCTGACAAACAGCATCACCGGCGCGAGGAGCAAATAGACCGCTGGTGGATACGGGTATGTCTGGACACGGCGCGGTTGTGCGGCATCGCTGACGATGGTGCCCACATTCTCGAGATAAATGTCACCATAGATGACACTTTCGAGTTGGCGTGCATGCACTTTGCGATCGACACCATCGGCGCCGGGCGCACTGTAGATCATCAGGCGGAGGGCCACCGCAATAATCATCACCCCCCACACCCAGTGCCAGTTCCGCTGTGGGTTGGTAAAGACCCAGAAGAGGATGATGACCCCGCTCAGCCAGATGCTGATGCCCAACGCCCAGGCAGCGCTTTGCAGCGGGTACTGCGTCAGCACATACCAGGCCAAGACCCCTGCCATACTAAGGATCATGAAACGTATCAGTGACGTTGCACCGAAGCGGTGGCAGACGATGCCGGCCAACCACATCCACAAGACGATGGGCAGCACAAAGACCCACCAGAGCGAGGTACCAGCGATATGCTGTGGCGTATACCCACGCACATCCACGACGGCAGCACACAAACTTTGTAGATAGGGAGATGTGACCTGTGTGGTATCGCAGGTAATCCGCACCGTCTGATCGGCAGGCACATACATGCTGTACCGGCGCAACTGCCCAGATGTGGGTAAATCGATGCGCAGGCGCGCGGATTGCAACTGTATCGCTGACGGCGCATCGTCGCCACGCGTGATGATGCGCACGGTGATAATGCGGGGGACTGCTACGCGAGGGATGCCGATATCGCTGCCTTGGGGGGCCTGACGGAACCACGTGATACCACCAAAGAAGTCGGTGAATTCACTGCTCCCTAGTTCTGCGCCAAAACTCCGCGTGCTCGACTCGCCAATGGCAATCCGCCATTGCCGCATGTCGCTATAAAGCGTTGCATAGCTACAGAGCAGGATACAGACAAAAAGTGCGTACCACCATTCTCGTATGATTCGCATGGTGTTTACGCGCTGCACAATACTCATCAAACACCCTATTGGATATGGTTATATTGCGGATAGGTGACCTGAAAAACCGGCAACACACTCACGTATTCTAACAGAAAACATCACCACGTATCGGTGTTTGCACAATAGATTTGGCGTGCTATACGTGTAGGTGGCAGATAGCGGCCACGAGTGTGGCATCATCGCATGGTTGGATGGTGCGTAAATCAAACCACAATGCATCATCCTGGATGCGCCCGATAATTGGTGGTGTATTGAGCCGGAAGCGCTGTGCGCATATGTCAGGAGTCGCATGGGGGCAAACCAACGCCCATGATGGCAGTGTCTCGCCAGGGAGTGCCCCACCACCGATGGTACTCGTACACGCCCGTACCTGCCACGGTGCCGGGAGTTGCGCTACCAGACGTTGGGCGCGTTGTGCTAGCAGCGCTTCTGGTGTGGCAATCATCTGCCAAATCGGAATGTCGTTGAGTGCTGTGTTGTTGACATAACTTGTCAGCGTCGCATGCAGCGCCGCAATCGTCAGTTTGTCGGGGCGGACTGCGCGCATCAGTGGGTGCCGTGCAATCTGATGTAACGGCGCCTGCTTGCCTGCAATAATCCCTGCTTGGGGGCCGCCTACGAGTTTGTCGCCACTAAAGCAGACCACATCTGCACCAGCGCCGATGCGCGTCTGAATCAACGGTTCTGCGTGCAACCCGAATGCGGTGACATCCACAAATGAGCCACTACCCACATTATCGACAAGTAGGATCTGATGGGCGTGCGCTAATTCGGCCAATTCGGCCGTCGATGGCTCGTGCGTAAAGCCTTGGATGCGAAAATTACTATGATGCACCTGGAGAATGAGCGCGGTATTGGCTGTAATTGCCTCGGCGTAATCACGCACATAAGTACGATTGGTGGTGCCAACTTCTACGAGGGTGGCACCACTCTGGCGTAACACGTCGGGGATGCGGAATCCACCGCCGATTTCGACGGCTTGACCACGTGACACAATCACCTCGCGTCCACGTGCGAGTGCGGACAGCGTCAGCAAAATGGCTGCTGCATTGTTGTTGACGGCGAGTGCTGCTTCTGCGCCGGTCAGCTGTGTGATGACTGTGGCGATATGCTGTTGTCTGTCGCCACGCTGCCCACTCTCAAGCGTATATTCAATGCTGGCTGCAGCTGCTACTTCATGGAGCGCCGTTTGGGCTGCCACACTCAGCGGTGCGCGCCCCAAGTTGGTCTGCAACAAGACGCCCGTCGCATTGATGACCCGTCGAAGGCTCGGTTGGGTAGCCCGCCCAATGGCATGTGCGAGGGCGGCCACCATGGCTGCAAAGGTGGCGGGCATGGTGTCAGGGTGCTGGCGCCAGGTAGCTACCAGCTGGCGCGCTTGCGTGACACAGACGGCATGAGATGGCGAAATATCGCGTGGTAACGCCTGGATGAGGCGTTCGATTGAGGGCAGACGTCGGTAATCGCTCATAATCCCAACATATTTAGCGGCCAAAGAGGAATGGATTGCCCAGTCAACATGCGCCCCAACAAAATGGCAGCTACGACGGCAACGGCAATTCCCACCACTGCCAGGAGTGAGCGAATCCAACTCCACGAATCGGCGGGTGCATCAAAGACAAAGAGTCGCTCGGTGCCGGGCACGATGCGCAGTTGTGGCAACCCCCAGTGTGTGTCGCGGCGCCCACTGGTCAGCACACGCCGACTACGCGTCACTGCGAGATCGAGAGGCACGTCGTCGATGAGCGCGTTATAACAGGTGGCCGCAAAGCGGACAATTGACTCAGGTCGACTCACACCGCTAAATGTGATGGCTGCATTGATGGTTTTGCTCATCAACAAGGCGGCAAAAATTTGTGGCATGGCGCGAATCTGTGATTCACCCGTAGACACACAGGTCACACACAACAAGCCGATATCGGGGAACTGGACGAGTACGTCGTTGAGTGAAAAGACGTCGACAGTATCTACGAACCGAATGCAGACCAGGTGTTCGGCATCCAGAAAGACGTCACCAATAAAGTGCACCACATGGTAGACATGTTGGCTCAGCGCGTTTTCGATGTCGGCAATACTATTGACTTCGACGATGCGTACCGCAATGCGCTGGGCACTGATTTCGTGTGTGAGCAGAGA
>CAZIKU010000016.1:32598-38297 GCA_964539815.1 uncultured Klebsiella sp.
TTAAATTGTGCGGTTTGTTCGGGTGCGACCAGGAGTAATACGTGCAACGCACCATCAACCAAGATGGGTGGTGCCGGCGATTCCACAGCCGACAAGCGCACCATGGCGTAATCATCGTTGATGGCCGGCGCCCATTGGCGCGTGCCATCGATGACCGCCCATTCCCACGGCAAGGCGGCCAGTTCGGGGACGGCAATCTGGAGTTGAATCTGGATGCGTGACTGCTCGTTTTGGGCGCTCCGCGACTGTGCAATCAACATGTCCCGCACGACTTCGGGGAAGAGAATGGCGCCGAGTGCGCGCCCCAATTCTGCGGTATCCCCGAGTGGTTCTGTGTGGAGGGGTTGGAGCAGGCGTACCCCACACTGGATTAACTCGTCGGGAATTTCGATGGGAAGGGCCAAATTACGCGACGAACTAAACACGTACAGCACAAAGCCGTCTTGTTCATCCGCTCCTATGGAAATGTGAAACGGAACAATCTGCATACTCTAGCGTGCCTGTAACGCGTGGTGATAGGCATCCAACGTGCGCTGTGCTACCACCGGCCAGTCGAATTGGTCCCGTACAATCGCTGCACCTGCAGCACCCCATGTCGCCCATTGCGCACGGGCTGCTAACATGTCACGCAGTCCATTGAGTAATGCGTCGCGATTGTCTGGTGGTACTAGTATACCATTTACTCCTGTAAATACTTTATCAGGGATGCCCCCAGCCGCACTTGCGAGCACTGGTTTGCGGTGAATCATGGCTTCGAGGGTGACCAGCGATGACCCCTCATACAGCGTTGGATGCACAAAAAAATCGCTGGCCGCATACATGTTTTGCAAATCGCTGTCACTCATGCGCCCCGCAAATGTGACATGCGCTGCAATGCCTAGTTGGGCAACTTGATCGGCCAATGCCTGACGCTCTTTGCCATCACCCACCAGCACCCAGCGCCAATCTGTGGGCAACAGTCCGCTCTGTTGTGCCTGAGCCAGTACATCCGCAAAGACGTGGTACCCCTTGTTGCGTTCGAGTCGACTCACACTCACCATCAGGAGGGAGGCATCTTGCCCGATCGCGCTCCGGAGGTGTTGGATGCGCACTGCGTCAATGGGGGCGAGATTTTCGGCGGTATCGATGGCACTAGGGATGACCACCATCTGTGCATCGCTGACGCCCAGGTAGACAGGCAAATCGGGTGCGGTACATGCATCGGTGGCAATCACATAATCGGCCATGCGGTGCCCTGCCGAATACAACGCGCGAAACGGCGCATAGGCCAGCCATTTACGCCAATCTTGGGTGCGGTATTCTTCGAGTCCATGGGGATTGGCAAAAAACGGAATGCGGCGCAGGGCAGTATCGTTGCGGCGCAACCACGCATACCCAAAGGCACACAACCCCTGGCTATGCACAATATCAAACGCTCCTGTCCGCGCAGCAGTCACCACGGTACGTCCGAGTTCCATGCTGTAGCGCGGGTAGTTGATTTGTCGTCCCAGAATCGAATTCGGGCGTAACACGGGTGACGTATAGTCGTAGCGCAACGTGTTGACCTGCATGTGCGCAGTTAGGAGTGCGAGTTGATCTGGATTTGGCGCGTCTTGCACATATAGTGTCACTGCGACGCCAAGTTTGGCGAGATGAGTGGTCAAGTGATACACATGGCGCTCGATGCCGCCGTAGCCATGTAAAGGCCAGACGACGCGCGCCAACATGGCGACACGCAATGGTGCGCTCATGCACTGCCTCCCACCGCGTTATACACGTCCAAGACATGCTTGATGACTACATGTGTGTCAAACAGTTGTTGTGCCCGTAGTTTGGCACCTGTCTGGAGTTGTTGGCGCCAGGTGGCATCCTGGTGCAGGCGTTGCACGGCTTCGACAAAGCTGGCAATGTCTGCGGCAAAGACCCCAGAACGATTATGCACAAAAATTTCGTTGGTGCCACCGGTCGGCATCGCCACAATCGGTGCCCCACACGCCAATGCTTCGAGGAGTACGCGACTGAGTGGCTCGTCCCACGACGACGGAAACAAGAGACTTTCGCAGCGTGCCATCAAGCGCAACACGTCGTCATGATCGACCCAGTCAAGTTGGACATAGGGGACTTTGGCGGCTTGGGCCGCAGCAGCAATGGCATCCTCGAGGGGGCCTTTGCCGGCGACGACAAGCGCCGGCGGGCGAATGCGCAAAATCAATTCTGGTAAAAGCTCGGCACCCTTGTTGCGCTCGAGTTTCCCCACAAACAGACTAAATCGTGGTGGCAAATCGGCCAAGCGTGGATCGTATGCGGTAATCTGTGCAATTGCCCCGCAATCAACCATGTTGGGGATGGCAACCGCTTTGACTCCCGGGATGTGTTTGATGAGGCGATCCCGCATATACATAGACACACCCACAACGACATCGGCTTGTTGGAGTAGGGCGGTCCGTTGCCGCATCTGTGCCACATACATGCCCATTAATAGGCGTTGCGTTGCAGGAGCGTGTCGGGCACTCATCGTGCGCCACATGTCACCCCACTCGCGCTGATCACCCACCATCTGCATGCCAGTCGCCTGATAGTCCCATGGCCAATGATCGCGAATCGTCACAATGACTTTGGCACCGAGGCGTCGGAATGGCATGGCCGCCTGTGCGGCTAACAGATGCTGCGCATGAATAATCGTCTGATGCGGATCCGTCATGACCTGACGGATAGCGCGTTGCAGGCGAGGAATCAACACGACCTGGCGCACGAAGTCACGCAAAATCGGCGTCGTGATGGCTGGATTGGCCACGTTGATTGTCGGAATCCCAAGTATCTCGTTGCGATGAAACACCGCAGACTGGGCACTGCGCGGCACAACCGCCGTGACGTGTTCACCACGTTCTTGCAGGGCCAACGCCAAGGCATGCGCACTCCACCCTGCCCCACCACATTTGGGTGGAAAGACATCACTGGGCATGATAATCCGGCGTTTGTGTTGGCTCATGCGCCACCTCGGGCCGCAGCCACAAACGCTTTGACGCGCGCGACATCGACGGGCTCGGCGATGTCGCCACCTGCTTTGATGCTCGATCCTACGATTACGCCATCGGCGACCTGCATGAACGCCCCAATGTTGCGTTCGTCGGCCCCACTGCCAATGATGACGGGGCGGTCACCGGCGAGTTGTTTGGCTTCGCGTACTTTTTGTACATCGGGCGCATCACCCGTCATGCGCCCCGACACAATCAGTGCATCTGCCCCAAAAAAGCGTGTCCACTCAATGTGTGTAGCCAAATCAATGCCTGGGAAGCGCACGGAGTGCTTTTTGTCGACATCGGCCAGAATCTTGATATGCTCGGCATGCAATTCGCTACGGCGCCGCATCAAGTCGGCCGCACAGCCCTCGTCGATGCTGCCTGCATCCCACACACCAGCACCGGTAAACATGCAGACGCGGATGAAATCTGCACGTGCAGCAATGGCAATCGCCAGCAACGCCACGCCGCCGTTGTGCACCAGGTTGATACCCATAGGCAATGGACACACGTCGCGAATTGCTGCTGCGACCACCGCATGTGCGGCGATGCTCTCTGGCGGGATATGTGCCCCAGCCCGGAATGGGATGTCCCACATATTCTCGACAATCAGGCCATCACAGCCACCGGCAATCAAGGCCTGCGCGTCAGCGGTAGCCTGGGCAATAATCGTGGACATGCCGTACCCCGTGTACCCGGGCGCACCGGGCATCGGCCAGCAATGCACCATCCCGATAATCGGTTTGGGTGTGCGAAAAATATCGGCAAGTGATTGAATTTGTAATGCGTCGAGACGACTCTTCCATGCTGGCGGCATACCATATTCCTCATCGACCAGGTGCGCAGTGCACCACTACAGTATGGCGTTATTGTACCATTCTCATTGCATCGGGTACATCCATCGTGTTATGCGGACTGCCGCGACAAAAACCACGGTGGGATGGGGATGGCACGTTCTTGCAAAAATGTAAATACGTCTGTGTAGCCAGGAATAATGTCTGCTGCACCACGCCGGCTGGCTGTGATTGCCCCCGCCGCATTCGCCACCTGCAATGCGTCATGGAGTGGTGCACCGAGTGATAACGCCCAGCTACATACCGCGACAAATGTATCACCACACCCCGTGGTGTCGACGGCATCGACTGCAAATCCTGCCGCATGTAGCTGATGGGTATCGTATGCCGCATGTGCGCCGCCTGCGCCGAGTTTGGTGATGCGCGTGTGGGCGTAGCGTTCCAATGGGAATGCAGCCATTGCACGCATTTCGGCATGGTTGCCACACAACAGCGTCAATGGCTGTGACAACTGCGCCATCACCGTGTCAACGTGGGGTGCGAGTGGATCACAGACATCCACTACCGTATGCCAGCCGTGCTGTTGCGCATACTGCAACGCCATAATCGCATTGTGTCGTTGTGGATCACTCAACAAGGCGTGCCCACATACCATCACCCAGCCTGGGGTATCTGGCCAGTGCGTGGGGACGTGCCATTGCTGATTTGCGCCGCGATAACTCAGAAAGGTGCGTTCGCCGTGAGGCGTCACGGGAATCACACATAATCCGGTGGGAATCGCGCTATCGCGCTGGATGTCGCTGATATCAATCTGTGCCGCTGTGGCGAGTTGGATGACTTGATTGGCGGATGCGTCGGTGCCGACGCGCCCCCACAGGCGTACCGCCCCACCGATGCGCCCAATGGCGGTCGCCGCATTTAGTCCGGTACCACCACTACTCCAGGTTGCAGTATGTGCCAGGGTGTCGCCACCTTCGTGTGGCCAATGTGCAATCGCCAACATGACATCGACGTTGATATCACCAATCACAATCAGCATTTCATCCCTCAACCCCATCAGTACGGCGTATGTACGCCTATCATACACTACTGGATTGAGATGGTGTGAGTCTGTTGAATCCTATTGACAATTTCAATAAGTGTACAATATTATACAGACAACAAACGTATTACGTAATTAATACATCCATAGCTTTTCTCCACGGGCACTCCACATCGTACTCACTTATGACAAAGGAGGCTGTGATGCGTTTTCTATGGCTAATCTCCCTTGTTGCGTATACCGTGCAGTGGCTTCCTCCCCATCATGATGCGCTGTTCCCCCGTACCATCCGCGTACTCCCTACAACAGTACGCCCAAGCGCCACTAATAGTGCCACCCGGACCGCATCAGCGACGCGTACCACCACGCGCACTGCCACGCAGACTGCGACGCGTACCGCCACCCGTACGGCGACGCGGACACGTAGTCATACCACCACACGCACCACCACGCAGACTGCGACGCGTACCGCCACCCGTACGGCGACGCGGACGCGTAGTCATACCACCACGCGCACCACCACGCGTACCGCCACAGCGACACGCTCTGCCACCGCAACGCGTACCCCACGTGCGAGCAATACGCCTATCGCCTCACCAAGCCGCTCGCTTACTCCTACGCTCCGTGTGACTGCCAGCGTGACAACGGCACCAGCACACACGGCGACGCCGATCAATACGCCAACATATACGGTCACTGCGTCACACACAGCAACGCATACCCCCACGCCGACGAATACGGCAACCAATACGCATACGCCCACGCCGACCAATACGGCAACCAATACGCCGACGAATACGGCAACCCCCACGCCGACGAATACGGCAACCCCCACGCCGACGAATACGGCAACCCCCACGCCGA
>CAZIKU010000017.1:0-37644 GCA_964539815.1 uncultured Klebsiella sp.
GGAATGCGGCCACCATCGCCGAAGTCTATGCACTATTGCTCGTGCTGAGCATGCTGTTTGTATTAGCCGTATGTCGCTTTGCCGCACATCCGTCACAACACAACGCCAATATGCTGGTCTTTGTCGGCGTACTTGGGTGTTTGCATCATGGGCTCTTTGTGCTGTGTATTGCGCCAGCAGGGGCGCTGGTTGTCTTGACCACGCTGCGCCGCCACGGCTGGCACCTCTCACTCCTGCCGCTCATCGGTGTGGCACTTGTCGGGCTTTTGCCGCACACCTATCCACTCATTCAATTTGCCCGCTTTGGACCATTTACGGGTGAGGATTACGCCCTCCCGACGACCTATTTCTGGGGGGCACCCCGCACCTGGAGTGACGTGTTTGACTTGTTGGGGGGTGGGGTAGTGCGCCGTGGCATCTTTCAGGTACCCGACCTGCCCACCGCACTCACGATGAGCATGGCGCTCGCTCGGCGCATGGGCTACGAATTTGGTCCCATCGGACTCGGGCTCGGGGTGATTGGCATGCTGGTCATGCTGCGCACCCAGCCACGCCAGTTGGGAGTGGTGCTGGTCATTGCGCTTCCTGCAGTCGCCTATGTACTCGCACTCGGTCCGCATATCGGTGATTGGCCCACCTTCACGTTGCCGCTTTTGTTGCCATGGGTCTGGGGCGTTAGTGTGGCCGCAGACTGGTTGGTGGCACGTTGGGGGTATATGCGTCTAGTATTTATGGGGCTCATCGTGCTGACGCTGATCTGGGGGGGCATGCGCTACCGCGTGTCGGCCAAGCAGCATCTGACCCTCTATCGCGACTTTGCCACTGCCGTGTATCAGACACTTCCTGCCAATGCGGTGATTATCACGCATTGGGAGCAGGGGATGACGTTCAACTACTTGCGCTATGCCGAGGGCATGCGGACGGATGTATGGGTGGATGTGGTCGAGCCCGGTGATGACCCGTGGTTGGCACGAGCACAGCGCCGCTACCCCACAAATACGGTATACTTTGTCGGTCACGATGCAAGTGTGCAGGGCATCCCCGTCACACGCATCTTGGATACTCCGTATGCCGATTTGTATCGGCTAGATAGCAACTAAACGACGATGACGGCGGTGATTTGGGCACAACATCTGTGCAAATACTACGACGTACCTGAGCGCGACGAAGGGCTCGGCAATGCCATCAAGAGTGTCTTTCGGCGACGCATGCGCACCGTGAAAGCCGTTGACGATGTGTCATTTGCGATTGCGCCTGGTGAAATGGTCGGATTCCTCGGTCCTAATGGTGCCGGCAAAACCACCACACTCAAAATGCTATCGGGGCTCCTCCACCCTACGCGTGGCACCGTGGATGTGCTCGGTCATCGGCCATTTGCCCGCGAACACAACTTTTTACGCCAAATGACATTGGTGATGGGGCAGCGCAACAACCTGGTGTGGGATCTGCCAGGCGCTGATTCGTTTGCGCTGAGTCGCACCATCTACGGCATCGACGCCCAGCAATTCACACAGACCCGCGATGCGTTGGTCGAATTGCTGGAATTGCAGGCACTCCTCAGCAAACCGGTGCGGAATCTGTCACTCGGTGAACGCATGAAAATGGAGTTTGCCTTGGCACTAATGCATCGCCCGCAGGTGCTCTTTCTCGACGAGCCAACCATCGGGCTTGATGTGACCATGCAAAAACGCATTCGCGAATTTGTGGCGGCCTACAACCAGCGCTATGGTGCCACCGTGATTCTGACGAGTCACTACATGGCAGATGTCGAGGCACTGTGTAAACGCGTAATCGTGATTAATCACGGTACCATCATCTACGACGGCGCCTTGCAACAGCTCATCACGCAGTTCGCATCACATCGCACCATCAGCATCCGTAGCCAAGCCACCGCAGTCCAACTCGCCAGCTACGGAACCGTCGTCAATGATGACGACGGGCTCATCACTATTCGCGTCAGCAAGCATGACGTGCCCCAGGTCACGGCACAACTCCTTCAGGCCTTTGATGTGAGCGACATCATCATCGGCGAGCCACCCATCGATGATGTAATTGCTGCACTCTATGCCTCAGCGCCACTGCCGGCGTAAGGCGGTAAGTCCGGTGGTGACATCGGCATGCAGGTCGTCACTATAGTGTGCCTCGATGGCCATGATGCCCGGGTAGTTGGTCTGTTTGAGGGCGGCAAAGTAGTCGCCAAAGTCGTCGCCCGATACACCTGGCACCGTCCGATTCACGTCCTCAGCGATATGCGCATGTGTAATAAGTGAGGCATATACGCGTATTTGGTCAGCAGATTCGTGTTCGCGGCGCATGTGATAAATGTCTGTCAGTAGGCGGATACGTGGGTGATTGCAGGCCTCAACAACAGCGGCACCTTCGGCGAGTGAATTGATGAAGTTGCATTCGCCGCGGTTGAGTGCCTCGACGACAATGGTGACACCGTAGTGTTGCGCAAATGGGGCAAAGCGTTGCAGCAGGTCGATGAATTGGGATTGGGCGCGTGCACCGTCCCAACCCGCCGGAATCTGGCGAGCACCACCACTCCCTAGCACGAGCGTGTGGATGCCCACTTCGCTGGCGCGCCCAATAGCCGTCTCACCATAGTGCAGCAATGCTGCCATGTCGACATCGGGACCGACACATTTGAGCGCTGCTGGCAAAAATGCGTTGGCTGCGACGACGGGAAGTGGGGACGCTTTCACGGCTGCTTTGTGGGGAGCGAATTCGCTAGCTGAAGCCTGTGGTACCAGCAAGCGTTGGATGTTTTCTTCGATGAAATCAATACCCGTATCGGCAAGGAGTGCCGCATTATTTACCGATGTGCATACACCAAACTGCATGGGAATTCTCCTGTGATCTATACAATGGTGATGCCTGTAGTATACCGTGGGAAACACACACCGATGAAACAACTCTGGTCCGCGTATCGTGCCCTCACCAGCGTCAGCATACAACTCATGCTGCAATACCGCCTGACCAATCTGTTTTGGTTGTTGGGGATGCTCTTTGAACCATGTATCTCGCTCGTCATCTGGAGCACCGTGGCAACACAAAACGGGGGAACTGTGGCCGGCTATACCACGGCTAGCCTGACTGGTTACTATATTGCGTGGACGTTGGTGCGCCAGTGGAATATCGCACTCACGCCCTTTGGTTTTGAACAACGCGTACGCCAGGGCCAGCTGTCACCACTGCTGTTGCGCCCGTTGCATCCTTTCCACTACGACCTCGCTGACTTCATCGCCTTGCGCATTGTGGGCACCCTCTACTGGTTACCTATTGGCATCGTGATGATTGTGTGGCTCAAGCCTGACCTTAGTCATGACCCACTCACCATTCTGCTGTTTTGTGTGAGCCTGATATTCAGCTTTTTGATGCGCTTTGTGTTTGTCTATGCACTGGGTATGGCCGTCTTTTGGACAACACGGGTAAGTGCCCTTTTTAATCTCTATTTTGCCCTCGAAACGATTCTTTCTGGGCGGTTGGTACCGCAAGCGTTGCTGCCGACATGGGCACAACAGTTGGCCGTATGGTTGCCCTTCCGCTGGAGTTTCGGCTTCCCCATCGAAATCATTATTGGCAAACTCAGCATACCGGAAATCCTGCAGGGAATGGGCATCCAAGTGCTGTGGGGGATGATTGCAACCGTGGCATTTATTGCACTGTGGAATGCTGGTATCAAGCGCTATAGTGCGGTAGGAGCATAGGCAGATGACGCGTTATTTGACGTTGGCTTGGCATTATGTACGCCTGGCAGTGATGCATGAAGTGCAATATCGCATCAACTTTTTTTTGCAAATCATCGAAGCCGTCATCGCACTAGGCACCGCCTTCGTGGTATTGGCGCTGGTGTATGCCCATACCGATCAACTCGGCGGTTGGCATCACGACGAGCTCCAAGCCTTACTCGGCGTCTTTACCATCATGGTCGCGGTGGTGCGCATGAGCATTCAACCCAACATTGAACGGCTCATTAGCGACATTCAGCAGGGCAGTTTTGATTTCGTGCTCATCAAACCTATCGACGCCCAATGGCAGGTCAGCATCCGCGAACTGCGCATCTGGCAGAGTGTCGACATCCTGGCCGGCGCAGGCGTGCTCGTAGGGGCACTCTGGCACATGCACACGCGGATAGGCTGGGAGGAAGTGCTGCTTTTTGGCTTCACACTGGTCAACGGCATGTTGTTGATTTATGCCGTGTGGATGCTCATCGGGTGTATTGCCTTCTGGGTCATCCGTATCGACAACATTTTCGAACTCTTTGATAACATCGTCTCCGCAGGGCGTTTACCGGTCAGCGTCTATCCGACCTGGGTGCGCATCGTGCTCACGTACATGGTACCTGTTGCATTTGCAGTCACCGTGCCCGCCGAAGCCATCACCGCCCGTATTGATCCAGCTACCGTCCTCATCCAAAGTGTGGTCATGCTCGGCTTTGTGGGTGGATTGCGTATGGTATGGCAACGCGCACTCGTGCGCTACAGCGGCGCATCCGCCTAAACAGAAGCGGGTGGACGTCGCCGTGACGTCCACCCGCTGTCGGCATACGCAGTTATGCTGTAGCACTCGGGGGGGCTGGTGGTGTGGGTGGCGTCGGTGGAGTGGCTTGTTTGCCAATCGGATAGCGCCGGCGCAGATAGCGCACAAAGATAAGCAGCGGCAGCCACACAGGCGTCCAAATAAAGAATGCGATGGCGAATGAGACGAGTCCTTGGCCAAAGTCGAGCAGGTCGCGCAACGCCATGCGCGCATCCTCGAGTGGTTGCCATTCGTCGGTGACCACCTGCGTCATTGGAATGGGGCGAATATCGAGCGTAATCGTCGACATGGCCGCACTCTGGCGCAGGTAGCGCATGCGCCCGGTTACCTGTTCGAGTTGGCTCTGAATATCGGTGAGCGCCATGTTGACGGCCACTGCGTCTTCGACTTTTTCGGCTTTGCGCAACAGCTCAAGCAAGCGATCGCGTGATGCATTGAGCGCCGTGAGCCGCCCCTCGAGGTCGACATATTCCTCGGTCACATCACTCCCCGACATGCCACGAGAGACCACTTTGTACGCCAACTTTTCGATGCTGGTTATCACACTATCGAGTTTGTCGCTGGGGACTTTAACCGTCAAGTTAATCACCAAATCTTGGTCGGCGCCGTAGGTCGATGAATTGAGGACAAATCCTTGTTCGGTGCTAATCAAGGCACGAATCTGCTGATCCACAGCATTGACATCCTCGGCTTGGATCGATAAATTCGCATCGCGCACCACCAGGCGTTCACCATCTGCGAGGGGATTCAACGAACCCGATGCACTCGTGGTCATGTTGCTGTCTGGTGCCATTTTGGCCATATCGGCTGCAGGGGCAACCTCTGGCATAGGGGCGCCCACACTTTCGCTGACCACGGGCTCGCTGACTGCCGCCGAACTATCGCGACTGGCCGCACCACAGGCCATCAAGCCAAAACTAAGTAATGCGATGATGAGATATTGTTTCATCATAGTGCATCCTTTCATGAACAACACAAACACCACCATTATGAAGACGGATATCAACCGCGAAATGTTCTTTCGATATTCCTATCATATCATGCGTTACAAAAGCCTTGGCATACCGTATAATAGAAAGGAACAACAAAAGAAAGGCAGGTAGACATGGCTACACAGGCACTCTACCGACGTTACCGTTCACAAACATTCAACGAACTCATCGGACAAGAACATATCGTCCGTACCCTGCGGAATGCAATAATCGATGGTCGCATCGGCCACGCATATCTTTTTACTGGACCACGTGGCGTCGGCAAAACGACCGTCGCGCGCCTCCTCGCCAAAGCAGTCAATTGTACGGCAGATGCCGCACTGCGCCCCTGTGGGGAATGTACCATGTGTCAGGCAATTGCTGAGGGGAGTGCGGTAGATGTCATCGAAATGGACGCAGCCTCACATACCAGCGTCGATGATGCCCGTGAAATTATCGAACGCGTGCAGTTCCGTCCAGCCATGGGGCGCTACAAAGTCTACATTATCGACGAAGTGCACATGCTCTCGACGGCGGCGTTTAATGCGCTCCTCAAAACCCTCGAAGAGCCTCCAGCACATGCCATTTTTGTCTTGGCTACCACTGAGATTCACAAGGTCCCTGCGACGATTTTGTCGCGTTGTCAACGCTACACGTTCAATCGGCACAACGTCAATGACACCGTCGCCCACTTACGCCAGATTGCCGCCAACGAGTCGTATCAAATCGACGCGGGCGTGGCCGAGGCCATCGCCCGTGCTGCCACCGGCAGTATGCGCGATGCCTTGAGTCTCTTTGATCAACTCATGTCGTATGGGCACGGGCACATTAGCATGGAGATGGTGCAAGGGTTGCTGGGCGTGACCTCTGCCCAAGAAGTCATCACCCTCACCGAAGCGCTGCTCCAACGCGATGTGGCACAGGCATTGCAAGTCGTCGCACGAGTCACGAGTCTCGGGGCAGACATTCGCCAATTCAGCCGCGACATCGTCCAGCATATCCGCTTGGTCATGCTCGTCAAAGCCGACCCACAAGGCACCACCATCGAAGCAGCCGAAAGCGAAGCCGATGCAATTCGTAGCCAAGCTGAACGTGCCAGCATGGCCAGTTTGGTTTTTTGGTTGCGCCGCCTCAGCGAACTCGACTACGAGTTGCGTACCAGTCCCTACGGCCAGCTTCCCCTCGAATTGGCAGTGGTCGAAGCCATTGCGGGACCAGTCGCACCCAGTAGCGACGTGGCACCACGTGCCCCCAGCACCAACGCACCCACACCGGTGCCACGGGTGGCGACCCCACCACCGCTGGCGGCAGCTCAACGACCAGCAGCCCCACCACCAGCACCTGTCCAACAGCCAGCGGTGAGTCGTGTCGAGCAACCGACACCTGCACCACGCCCGGAACAGCCCGCACCTGTTGCTGCCGAGCCCGTGGCGAATCTGCCTCTGGGTGAACGCGTGCCGCTGGCCGATATCGACGATTTACGGGCCCGTTGGCCAGCCATTGTGCGTGATTTGCGCTCACGCAACAAGAATCTTGAAGCACTCCTCAAAAGCGGTATTGAATTGGTGTCGTTACAAGGTGACATCATCATCATCAAGGCCGAAAATGACTGGCTCATCAACAAAATCAAAGAACATAGCAACATTACACTGCTCGAGCAAATGATCGAGCGGCACACGGGGATGGTCTACCGTGTGCGCAGTGCCAACGATACGGCCAAACCCAAAAACGCCCAGAGCATGCGCAACCAACTCCGCGATACGACCACAAATCCGTTGGTACGTGCTGCCATGAATGTGTTTGACGCAGATGTCGTCAGCATCGAAACACCTGATAAGGAATCTGAATCATGAACCCTCGCCAAATGCAACAAATGGCCATGCGCATGCAGCGCGAAATGGCACGCATCCAAGAAGAGCTCAAAACCGCCGAAGTGGTGGGGAGTGCTGGCAGTTATGTCACGGTCAAAGCCAACGGGCATGGTGAAATTCAATCCATCACCATCGACCCACAGGTCGTTGATCCGAGTGACATCGATACGCTGCAAGACCTGGTCCTCACTGCAGTCAATGATGCCGCGACCAAAGCCAAGGCCCTCTCGGAGTCACGCATGGGTGCCATCACCGGCGGCATGAAAATCCCAGGACTGATGTAGTTCCATGAGTGACATGCCGTTGATGCTCGAATCGGTGACCCGCCTCATCGAAGAGCTTGGTCGCTTGCCCGGTATCGGGCCCAAAAGTGCCTCGCGCTTGGCGTTCCACATCCTGCGCACACCCGAAGCACGCATTGTGGCACTCACCGATGCCTTGCTCGCCGTCAAACAACAAGTGCGCCAGTGTGCACGTTGCCATTTCATCAGCGACCAGGAGTTGTGCGTGGTCTGCCGTAATCCGAATCGGCAGGCACCGGTGGTATGCGTCGTCGAAGAAGCCCTCGATGCCCTGGCCATTGAGCGCACGGGTATCTATCGCGGGCGCTATCATGTACTTCATGGGCGCATTGCACCACTCGAAGGCATGGGCCGCGAGGACATCTATTTCGACGACCTACTCCAACGCATCCACGACGAACACCTCACCGAGGTGATTATTGCCACCAACCCCAATCTCGAAGGCGAGGCTACAGCTGCCTACCTCCAGCGCGAAATCACGCCACTCGGTGCCAAAGTGACGCGTCTGGCCCGTGGATTACCCACCGGTGGCGACCTCGAGTGGGCTGACGTACATACCCTCACATCCGCCCTCGAAGGCCGTCGCGAACTCCTCTAAAACAACACACCCGCCGTTGCGCATCTGCGCAACGGCGGGTGTGGCATTGGTGCACTAGGATTCGCTGATATTTGCCAAATCAGGGACCGCCGAAATCCAAATCTGCCCGGCGGTGAATTGGACTTCGTTGCCACTCGCATCAAGGAACACGAGCGGCGATTCGGCTGTCTCCTTCTGCCACGTGACTTCCTCACGTTGACCATCACGATAGAGCACCGCCTTGCCTGTCCCAACGACTTTTTGGTCGATACGTGACTTGGGGTCACCTTCGATGGGGGCTTCTTCGACCTGCATGACGACCACATTCTGTGTGAACAGCTGGGCATTGGTGACTTCGTCGATCGCAGCACGACCATAGCGCGTGCGGAAGTAGTTGTTGCTGGTTGGGTCGTACTTCCAGCCCACTGGTGCGTCGTCATACAAAAAGAAGTACGAGAATGACTGCGCAGCACCACGCTGTTCAGTGGCAACCGGCAAGCGATAGCGGAAGCCGACATCGGTGCGGCTAAACTGCGCTGTCTCGGCATCTGCACGTGCCTGCAACGTCGCACCGTTGGTGTACAAGTTGTGTGGGGCAAAGCGTGTGTCTGTATTCACACGAAAGAAGTACGGCGATGAGTCGTTGCGCAAGGCATCGAGGTTGATAATCGCGTCAGTACTTTCTGCCAACTCGAGCCCGGCCGGTGACCCACCTGCATGGGCATAAAACGCCCCAAAGCCCATGGCCCACTGCACAAAGTAAATGCGCGCACTGCGCACCGGACCAAGTGGGCGTTCGTCGGCAGTGATTTCACCAGGAAAGACAGCCATAAAGCGGGTAATCCCGTATTCGGCCAATGCCTCAAAAACCACTGAGGCACGATTCAATCCGGATTGCGGGTATGCGTCTGGATGGTTGTCAATCATCATCATGAATGGGCGCTTGGTGACTTGGCCACGCACCAGCGGGATGACGAGCAAGTCGTCAGGCATTGCCACCGCAGTTTCTGTGGGCACAACTGTCGGCTCCAGCGTGGCTACCGGCGTCGCCGTCTCAACTACCAGTGTAGGCATAGCGGTCGCAGTTGCTGCAGCGGTTGCCGTTGCAACTGGTTTGACTTCTGCAGTGGGTAATTCAGGGGTATTGCTAACACACGCCGTGAGCAAGAAGACTGCGACAATGGTCAGTGATACGTATCGTTGCACAGAAACAGACATCAGGAGCCCCGCATCATCAATAATACGATTTATACGCCACATTGTACCATACGGCATATGGTAGAATGGTGGAGGTCTGGGCGTCTCGCCGCAATTTACCACTTCATCTTTGCGACAAGGTTAGGCACCCTATGCGTTACCATCGCGTCCGGCTTCACGCCAGCGACGACCCCCACTATCGCGCGTATCTTGCCAACATTATGGCAAGCAAAGCCAATCACCGCGCCATTCATGTTGCCAGTAATCGATCGGTCTTCGGCAATGAATCCGAAGGCATCATTCGCCAGTGGCTGCACACGTTTCACCCCCTGAGCGCACGCCGATTCGTCGAATACGACGAACGCACCGGCAAGCGGTTGGTACGCAAATATCGTGAAATTGATGCCGTCTTTGAATACGACGATACGCACATTCACGTGTTTGAAATGAAGGCGACCTCGCAAGCACGGAGCATCATGCGCGGTATCCGCCAACTCAACGAAACACGCACCATTCTGGCGCAACTCTACCCGCGTATTCAGGCCACGCTGGTACTCGTCGATACCGGGATCATGACTGATGCCGAAGCCACATTACTTATGCAACAGGCTGATGCACCAACCAACCCACCCTACACCATCGAACAGTTTTATCGCGATAATCCGCAAATTCCATGTACGGACAGCCACACTTATACGCATCAACACAGCGATGAACTGACCATCGTACGCTTCCCGCTCAGCGATGTTATTCAACTTGCCGATGCTGCAGGCATCACGCTGCACCTCGACTGGAGCGATGAAGACGATGAACCCGAACCACTCCCCCCAGCGCGGCACACATCGGGCACACACGACGATGACGATAATCCACTCGCCGCTGCCCTGCGCAATGCGGGACTTTCGTCCTAACCGCTAATGGGTGAGGCCATCGACACGCATGCGGTAGAGCAGCAGCGTGGCATCGTACCAGTGCGCCACTGAAATCCAGACTACAAACGCCACAATCGTCACTACAAACGCGCGCCCAGCCCAATGACGCTGCCACAACGGCTGCAACATCATACTCATGCCCAACGCGATAAGTGGAATGGCAAAGTAGATGTACCGCACCTGATATGCACTCACGAGCTCTACCACCAACCAAATAACCGTGGCCACAATCCATGGGCGCGTGGCTAGCGGTGCCCGGTACCATACGATGGCCCACAGCACGGGGAAAAGCCACCACGGGAACGGAGCAAATCCGACCGCAAACGCTTCTTTGATTTGAGCCAGACGATCATACAACGCTGCAACTGGCGCGGTTGCTGGGGTCGGGGGCTGACTCAACAACAACTGCACATATGGCACATAGACCAGCAGTGCAGTCAACGGCAATGTGGCGATAGGCACCCAACGCATCCACCATGCACGCGTCCAGCGATCTGCTTCATAGAGGCGCACACAGATATACCACAGCGCGGCAATCAGCACTTCGCCGATATGCGACCACGCAATGGCCATACACCACACACCAGCCCACCATGCGCCACGCATGTCGCGCCGTGCCACGCTCATCATCATGCCAAAGAGACACAGATGTGCCACAATTTGTGGAAAAAATGCCCACCACAACACCGCCGACGATAACGGCATGGCCAGCAGTACAATCGTTGCGAGTGTGACCACACGGGGGGCAACTTGCCAGCGCGTGAAGAGCACCCACATACACACCGCCACCAGCGTTTCAGCCCACACGGCGATGAGATGCATAGCAAGACTCATGCCAAAGAGTGGCTGGAGAAGATAGGTCAACGCATAAAAGAGTGGCACGATGAGCGCCGGACGTCGGTTGAATTCGTAGGGATAATCCAGCACCGTCACTTGCTGATGGTGCATCATATAGACTAATCGTTTGGCGTGAATCAGATAATCGTGCCCTTCGAAGCCGGGATATGTCACTGCAATCAGGCGGATGAGTACGGCCACGGTGACAGCAATCAGCACCCCCCGCGGGAGTGAAGGTAACATGCGCCGCAACACAACCAGCACAACAGGTACCGTCCCACTGGTCATCGCCAAGCCCTGGAGCCATGCCGTCGCATAACTCGGCTCACGGGTTATCATCCACACAACCAACACCGGCACCATGGCAAGGCATAGCCATATGAATCGTGGTGAAAGGCCGAGTACCCCGGTCGTTATCGCACACATCACCACGAGAACCGCAACAAGGACAAACCATATCGGCGCCGGTACATTCTCACCAACGCGGTGGAGCTGCACCCGCGCAATGCGCACTCCCAGACTACGTGCGTCACTGGTTTTTTGCAACGCCGGTGCCTGTACTGACACGGATGTATGCCAGGGATGTGGTTGTGCAATCAACAGCTGGATACGACGCGTCGTGGTGATGGAGATGGCCGTCGTATCAATTTGCATAGTGAGTGGACGAGCAGAGTCGAGCACTACCATGTCGACAATCATCATCGGCGTCCATGTCAGGCGCGGGATATCGAGCCGGGATTCGGCTGCCATCCAGTGATAACGCACGCCATCGTCCGTTGATTCGACGTCGTAGACGCCATGATAAAACGATTTGTCCGTCTGGGTATACGGCAATGGCATTATGCGCGGCCAAAAGAATGAATACCATCCCATTACTATCAACCACACAGCCACCGTCGCACCTACCGTTATGACCACCGTGCGCCATGGATTAATTGGGGCTCGCATCTGCATATCCCGTCATTTCAAGGTATCCCAATCCAGTAATTGTCGTGTCTGCATGCGTCCCTGTCACCGCGACAGCCCCTTCCCAATAGCGAATTGTCACTGGTAATTCTTGGTCAGCAACCAGGGGAGTCACCACAATATCGAGCTGTAATGGCACCACAGTGAGTTGCCACGTCGCAGGGTACACGGCTCCTGTGTGTGGGCTCTGCCATGATCCTTGTGGAATGATTTGTATGTCGTTGGCACGTAGGTGTGTCACACGCCCATCCGCATGCCGGAGCGACCCACCACTATAGGGGTCAAATTGTCCATCACGACGCCGCAGATGATAAATCATCAGATCACTACCGTCGCTGAGATGCAATGCAAACCAGTCCCAGCCGATTTGGTCGGACGCAAGTGCACTGGTGCTCCACTCGCGGTCCAGCCAACTCGTTCCTGTCACCGCAATGCGCCGATCACCGATGTGAATCGTCCCTTGGCTTGCTAGGCGTGGCATCGAATAGTAGTACGATGCATTCCCGGCAGACTTTTGGCTCAAGCCGTTGTCCCCCTGCAACACCGGTGGCGTGCGCATATCGAGACGGATATCAATGGCGATATCGCCCTGCCGTGCCGTCAATACCAGCTCATTCACATCGGGATCCGTGGCCGTCATTTGCCAATCATCGAGCCATACGCGTAATGGCGTCTGTTGCGCACCTGCCAGACCGATAGCGGCGCGACTAAAGCGTTCATAGGCGTAGAATTGTTGATTGTCGACGTCGGTCAATGCCAAATGTGCCATATACCCATCAGGGCTCTGCCATGCTGACTGACCGATACCTTCAGTCTGTGGTGGGCGCATACTCGAACGAAAAATAGTGAACTGATAGCCATACTGCTGACCAGTCTCGTCTGTCAGATTCCCCGTGACATACCACCATTCCACGGCAAAGCCTGGATGTGGACCGTGGTCAGCAGGGAATACGAATTGCCGGGGCGCATCGGCACGCAAAAATCCCGTACTATCCCGTGGCGCCATACTCTCTGCCACGGTCAATTTGGTCTGCATACTCGGTGCTGCTGGCGCAAGACATGCACTCAGACACAGCATGCACAAGAGCAAAGAAAACTGTTTCACGATTGACCTCGTCATTATTCTTCACGGAGTGCTTGGGCTGGCGACACGCGCGCAATACGCCAGGCCGGGATGATTCCCGCCAGTACTGCAGCCACAATGGCTGTCAGCATGGCACGACCATAGACGTCAGGCACCCATGCAAACTGCAGTGTCCACCCAAATGAAATCCGATTAATCACATAAATCAAGGCGAGTGCCATGGCCGTCCCGACAGGGATGGCAACAATGCCGGCCACGAGCCCCATCAGGCTTGTTTCACCGAGCACCAGTTGCCACAACTGCCGCGGCGTCAATCCAATGGCACGCAACATGCCAAACTCGCGCACACGCTCGAGTTGCATGGCCGTGAGTGCCGCAAAAATCCCCACAAATGCCACAATCGTTGCCAACAGTTGCAAGACGTTGGTAATCGCAAACGTCCGGTCGAGAATTGCCACCGACGCCGTACGCAACGTCTGGTTGGAGCGAACCACCAGGGCCACCCCCGGGAATTGCGCACGAATCGTTTCGACTAATTGCTCGCTATCCACGCCAGGTTTCACATACACCCCCAGCGACGAGAGTTGTTGGTCGTCGAAGTAGGTGCGGTAGCGGTCGAGTGGCATCATGACCACCCCCAACTCGGTACCATAGTCATAAAAAACACCGGCAATGGGCATGGCGATGTCGCCACGATCTGTTTGGATGGTAAACGTGTCACCCACATGCAAGCCACGACGCAACGCCAGTGGCTCCGAAATGATGATGGCATCACGATAAAACGCTGGCCATATTGTGTCTGGATCACCTTCTGCCCACAAAAACGTGGCATGATCCGCAGGTGCCACATCGAGCGAAATCTGCAAGATGGGCGTGCTCGTGGTGGGCAACATGATACTGCGATAGCGACGCACACGCTCCACTCCGGGTAACTGTGCAATCGTGCCATCGACACCGGCGGGCAATGGGCTAATCAGACGATTGGCGGTAATCGTCGGTGCCGAAACAAACACATCAGCCCGAATGGTCGTGCTGAGCCAGTCGACGACCGTCACACGAAAGCTCGAAACCATCACACCCACCGCAATCGTAACCGCCACCGCAATCATCAAGGCTGCAATGGCAACTGCCGTACGACTCAGTGATGTCACCACATCGCGCACTGCCATGCCCGCCACCAATCCCAGCCAACGTGCCGCATAGGGACGAATAAGTGCCATCACCCATACGGTGGCGATGGGCGTCACCATGGCTGCGCCAAGTGTCAATGCGAGCAATCCTGCATAACTCGCCAAGATGATGGGAATCTGCCACATGATGATGCCACCCACAATCATCAGCACCGCACCAATCCCCCCCAGCCATGGCACCAGGCGGGCCGTCTGCTCTTCGTACGACGAGCGGCGCAATACGGTGCGTGGCGGCGTCCGTGCGGCTTCCCAGGTAGGGATGGCGAGGGCTACCATAGACGCAGCCAACCCCAGCCCGATACCTTTCACCAACGGCCAAAGCGTCACCGTGATACTACTCACCGTCACCGCAAAGTAGATGTCATTGATGGTACGTGCGACGAGTCCAATAAGGAGTTGCGCCAGGCCGATGCCCAACCCGATGCCGGCAGCAGTACCCACAACGGCAATCACACCACCTTCGACCATCATCAAACGCGCGATTTCGCGCTGCGATACACCGAGACAACGCAACGTGCCAATGAGCGGACGGCGCTGGACGACTGCAAATGTCATGGTGTTGTAGATGAGGAACATGCCAACAACCAGTGCCAACAAACTCAACGCATTCAAGTTGATTTCAAACGACGCAGTCATTTCAGTGATGCTTTGCGCACGTTGGCTCGGCGTCGACAACCGCACACCCGCAGGAAGTGCCGTCTGAATGCGTTGGCGCACGATTGCACCAGCAACTGTATCTGGAATAATCAAATCAATGCGGTCAACAAAACCGACTTTGTCCAACCAGACCTGTGCCACCGCGATATCGGTGACGAGTAAATCGTCCAGTGCCTGTGTGGTTGTTTGATCGGTCGTGGTCAATATGCCGATCAAAGTCATCGACTGGGTGCGTCCTGCGATATTCACTACAAAGGATTGCCCGAGTGTCACACCCAGCGCATTGGCCGTTTGTTGGCTCATCAACACCGCATTTGGTGTTTGCAACAGCTGTGTCAACGTGCTCCCCACTGCACTTCCACCCGGTGTGAGTTCAGGACGAAATGGGGCTTCGCTGAACGGATCAATGCCCAAAATTTGTAATGTCCGTGTCGGCGTTACCACACTCGTGGCATAGCCTTGGATTACTGGTGCACTTTCACGGATACCCAAGTCCACACGCACTTGGCGAAAGAGTGCTTCGGGAATGCCTTGTGGGCCACCAACCAACTCATCTGTGGCCCGCCCCGTAATGGTCGAAGTCGACAACAAAAATGCCCGCCGGGCGCTTTCGTTGGCGATATCGATGGCAATCACCACTGCCACACCCATCGCCACGCCGATGATGGCAAGTAACGCTTGCCAAGGGCGTTGGAGTGGCCAGCGTAGCGTACTTTTCCAGAGTACGCGCATCATGACACTGCCTCCATCGCTGCATCTGCGTAGAGTTGACCAGCTTGGATGCGCACCACGCGATCGGCACTTGCCGCAACTTCACGACTATGCGTCACCATCAACAATGCACGACCAGCATCGGCAGTCAGTTGCGTCAAGAGTTGCAATATTTGCTCACCGGTATCGCTATCAAGATTGCCTGTGGGTTCATCAGCAAGTACCAACAATGGGTTGTGTACCAGTGCCCGTGCGACCGCCACCCGTTGTTGCTCACCACCCGACAAGCGATCGGGTGCGGTGTCTGCGCGATCCGCCAAACCGACCCGTTCGAGCATGGCCGCAGCTTGTTGCTGTGCGATACGCCCGGTGACCCCGTTGAGTTCGAGGGGCAGGAGCACGTTTTCGATAACCGATAATGTCGGTACTAAATTGAAAAATTGAAAGACAAAACCGATGTTGGCACGCCGAAATTGCGTGCGTGCGGCTTCACTCATGCCATTGATGTCCTGGGTGCCGATGCGCACATCACCCGCATCCGCATAATCAATCCCACTAATGATATTGAGCAACGAGCTCTTGCCAGAGCCACTTTTACCCACGAGTGCAACCCGTTCACCTGCCGCAATCTGCATGTTGATGCCATGCAACACATGACGGCGAGTCGTACCTTCGTCATACCATTTATGTACATCACGCAGTGACACAATCGTAGTCATCACACCCTCCAAACCAAAACAAAAACGCCATGGTATCAGCATACCATAGCGTTTGAGAAATGATTCACGAATATAGTGCTGGCGCAACAACGGTCAGCGCAGGCGAACGCCCGGGGGTGGTACCACGCCTGGCCCATAGAGGACGTAGTCATACCAGGCCGCATAGTGTGTCAAAAAGGCATCATCATGGAGCAATGTCCCATCTGCCGCATAGACCTTGCGCATATAACTGACATTCATGCCACCCCGGCCAATCACGAGCTGTCGGGTGCTCCCCGACGCCATGCTTGCATCGTATTGCCAGACTGGCCGGCCCGGCTTGGTCACGTTGGTCACGAATGGGCCATCATATTGCACGGTGCGTCCATCGGGCACTCCCCACAATTCCATGGTAATACTCGATGACTCAGGATTATTGCGCACCACCAGCATCAACATGTTGGCACTATCATTGCGGAAGCGAAAATCAACACTAGGACTCAATACCGCCGCATCAAATCCCAAAATATCCTCATAGGTTGTGACGACATAGGTATGTGGTACCCGCTGCGTGATGGCAAATCCACCATTGCTCGCCACACGAAACATTGTCGTCGAGACTTGGCAAATACCGCCTCCAACTATTTTGGTCAGTTGACCACCAATAATGCCGTATCCCTCGACAAAATCCGTATCGACGAAATTACTACTCGCCAAGAACGAGAATTCGCTTCCCGCGGGAATAATTGTGCCGTCAATCATTGCACCAGCACGGGCAATATTGGTCCGTTTGGCTGCACCCGCACCAGCATACGACGTCGTTGCAGTGGCAACCCGTTCCATGTTGGGCATCGGGGCAGTATAGCGCTGCATCTCAGGGCTTTCGAGCAACAACGCCGTTCCCAACAAGCCGATATGAATGGTGTAACTGTTGTTGCGCTCAAAGTGCATTTCTAGTCGGACCCGCTCAAAGTATTGCACCCGCACCATGTCGCCCTGGATTTGCTGGATGAATTCCTCAGAGAGTGGATACCCAAAAATAGGCAATGCGCCGTTTTTCTCCCAAAAGGTACGGAATGCACCACGAAGTGTATGCCGTGTCGGCGAAAAGTACTGAATCGCGTCGTCTTTTGGCTGATCGACAGCCGCAAACGGTGATTTGGCACGGTCTTCGGCAGAGAGTTGATCGATAAAGTGGGCCCCAATACGCGTCAACATGACTTCGCGGGTATCGCTATGCCCAACGGGGACTTCGAAGCGCGCCCGCTCAAAATATTGCACACGCAATGGTCCATCAGATACGATAGGCGTCAACGGCAAGCCGAAAATGGCAATACCGCCATTGGCCTCGTAAAACTGGCGAAACGTACCATACAAGTACTGCCCTGTCTCACTGAAGTACATCACTCCAGTGCTCGGTGTGTTATTCAACTGTTGGGCAGCATAGAGTTGCGGGATAAGGCGCGGATTCGCTACCGTACCCGTAAGCAACACTAGCATCAGCACCATCGTAAATGCACGTCGCACATCAGACCCCGATTCTACTTGTATGCACGTTTCACAGTCGCACATCGTACTTCGTGAAGTGGCCCCTTTATCCTACCAAATGACTCTCTCTACCACCCAGCGAATCAATTACAGCTCCCTGACATTTACTCATTACATTAAATTGATAAATATTAATATAAAATCATTACTTCGCTCATCGCACGCAAAATGAACGAGCACTGAACCAAAATATTGATATACACCGATGCTGATGCCACTACTATATCACACTATCCATATATTGTTAAGACGTAAATCGATGCTCGTGACACGATTCATGCACGTGATGCCGTATTTCCTCGTATAATATGAATAATTTCCATCATCATCATGACGAGGTATTGCAATGTATCAACCAATTATCGGCATTACCGGTGCACACTATGCCACCAGCACATGGTCTCCGAATGGCGTTGGTGCGCGACGTTCGTACATCGATGCAGTCATCGATGCCGGCGGGATTCCGCTCATTCTGCCCCCCGTGTTAGCACCACAGCATTATTTGTTGGAAGCATACATGCAACGGTTGGATGGATTGTTGCTCCCCGGTGGTGGTGATATTGATCCCGCCATCTATGGTGCCCCCAAGCATGCCAAGACGGCCAACATCGATGAATACCGTGACTACAGCGAAATCGCCCTGACGCGTTTGGCTATTCAACACAACGTCCCCATCCTCGGGATTTGTCGTGGCTTGCAGGTCATCAACGTGGCGTTGGGGGGGACCATGATTCAAGACATCCCCGACGAGGTCGGCGGGCCATTGGGGCATGCCGAATCCATCACGCGCGAGGACTGGGAACACATGGCGCATTCCATGCGCATCGCCGACGACTCGTTGCTTGCACGCATTCTGGGCACCACATCAATGCCGGTCAATTCATTGCATCATCAAGCCCTGGGCAAAATTGGTGATGGATTGCAGGCAGTGGCCTGGTCAGATGATGGCGTGGTCGAGGCCGTTGAGGGATCAGGTGCCAACTTCATCTTGGCCGTACAATGCCACCCCGAAGCCCTCTACAATCGAGCAGATCAGCGTTGGCAGCAGATGTTCAGTCGTTTTGTCGACAAGGCACGCACGTTTGCAAGCACGCACCGACACGACTATACGCAGACACAATGAATGGAGTGAAGTACGCGCCGCGTTTTGAATCACGACCTGCCTTTACCATTGCAGGCATCCAAGAGCGTGTTTCACCGATGTCACCGCGCATTCATGCCCTCTGGCAACGGTTTATCCCGATGCTCGTACAGTTTGAGCCCGTCATGCGTGAACCGTATGCGAGCTATGGTGCGATGCGTCATTTCGACCCTTCGACCAGACTTTTCGACTATATGTCTGCGGTCGAAGTCAACTATCCTGTGATTTTGCCCACCGAATGGGAAATATGGCACATTCCTGCACAGGATTACGCCATATTTGACTGCACGTTGGCAAAATTGAGCGACATGTTTGCGTACATAAACATGTGGTTGGAGACATCCGAATACCAAGACAGCTATGGACCCAATTTCGAGTACTACGCGGCAGATTTTGTCGGGCAACCAGACTCACTGGTATCTATCTTCATCCCGATTACCAGGCGTGACACTTGTGCATCAGGGTTGACGGATTCCCTCTGATTTCCATACAATGGCAATATGTGTATTAGATGATAAAGGATAGCATCATGGCAAAGCGACCAGTTATTGGCATTCCATGCCACCACTCACAGACGTTGTGGGGCGATCTTTCATACGGTAATTCATTCAGCTACCTCAAAGCCATTGAGCAGGCTGGTGGCGTGCCCTTGTTGTTGCCATTGTCCACCGACCCCGAAATGCTCGATACGCTGTACGAGCGCATCGATGGGTTGTTGCTGGCAGGTGGCGTCGACATCCATCCCGATGCGTATGGGCATCAGCCCCACCCCAAGCTCGGTGGGAACGACCTCTTGCAAGACACCACCGAGGTCTATCTGACCCGCAAAGCGGCCAGCGACGGCAAACCCATCCTGGGCATTTGCCGTGGGCATCAGATGCTCAATGTGGCACTCGGGGGCACGTTGTACCAGGATATTCCCAGCGAGGTTGATGGGGCACTCGACCACGAGTATTCCGCCAAACAGAACGATGGTACCGTGCTGGCCCATACTATTCAGATCGACGAAACAAGTTGGTTGGCTGAAACACTCGGACAAACACTCATCCAGACCAACACGATGCATCACCAGGCGGTGCGTGACGTAGCGCCATCCATGCGCATCGTCGGCAAAGCCAGCGATGGCGTGGTTGAAGTCATTGAATCAACCAACGACAACTTCGCCGTGGGGATTCAGTCGCATCCCGAGGAATTGTGGCATACGACCGAACCACGCTGGGCGCAACTCTTCCGTGCGTATGTCAGCGAAGTCAGCAAAACGCTCTAACACGGCCGTACATCGTACTCAGTAGACACAAACCGGCGCGGATGATGATGATCATCCGCGCCGGTCGCTTGTGTACACGTAATTTACTGGAGTGCGGTCAGGATGGGAGTGAGTTCCTCGCTGGTGAGTCCACCTTCGAAGCGGGCGCTAATCACCCCTTTGCTGTCGATGAGGTACAACCACGGTTCAGACTGCAATCCCCAGGCGTAGTAGGCATCCGAGACGCCGATTTTGCGTTCTGCATCCGTCAGATTGCGTGTTTCCGTCATTGCCTGATTAAAGACTTCACTTTGTTGCGCAAACGAATCACCGAATGGGTAGCGATAAATTTCGCTGTGAATAAACGTGATGCGATCGCCGAATTGTTGTTGGAGTGCCGAAAAGACCTTGAGGCTCGGACCACACACTGCCGTACGGCAAAACCCCGGCGTCGCAAAGAGCAACGCAATCGGACGCCCCTCATCAAGTGCCGTTGCCAAACTGGTCTGGTAGAGCGTCAGGTTGGGGTCATTGCTTGAGACGAGGTGCGTCGGGTCTGGCACAGACTGGACAGTCAACGTCTCGGCCCGAATGGCGCGGTCGCCGACTTTGGGGGCAATGGCGCGCTCACTGACAGGGAGTTGGAGTTTGCTGCTGGTCGGGCTCGTCATGTCAGAGAGTTGCATGACCACTTCCACCCCCCAATTCCCCGCACTAGGAAACGTGTAGTTGGCCACGTAGACGGCGGCAGGGAGACCTTGGCCGTAGTAGGTCGCAGGGGCTTCGCCGACGGCTTTTTTGGCATCGACATCGAGCTGATAAAAGCGCAAGGTGATTTTGGCGGCGGGATCATTGACGGGCGAGCCGTCTTTGATAATGCCAATCGGGAGTCGATTGGGACCGACCACCGTTTCGGTAAACGCAAATACCGGCGTCAATTGACTTGCCGCAGGGGGAGCCGCATTCGTACATGCGGTGAGTAGCACAACGAGTAGCAGGAGCAGACGTGAAATATAGCGCATGTAAATCACCATGTACACAGGATAGAAGTACCAGGCTTCAGTATACTTGGTTTTTTCATCGGATGGAGCATGCTGAGCATGCACTATCACGATACAGACACCACCTCGTACTCCAATGAAACCATGCTATAATAAACGTAATATGCGGTGAGGAATATCTCAACGCAGCGAAGGAGGATGCGCCATGGAAATCACACACAAGCGCATGAATCGTGCCGATTTACTCGTCGTACGTGGTCGTTTGGACGCCATGCATGCGCCGGCACTCAAAGCCAAAATCGAAGAACTCTTTGCCGAGGGGCGCTATCGGATCGTGCTCGACTTCAGCAGTCTGGAGTATGTGGCTAGCCCGGGATTGCGCATTCTCATCGAAGCCCGCAAAAAAGCCCGCGACTGGAAACTGACCGATCTCGAGGGTGGCGATGTACGCTTGGCCGCCTTGCCCAGTCGTATCCGCGAAGTATTTGACCTGACTGGCTTCACCAAGCTGTTCGATATTTATCCAGATGCGACTGAGGCAGTCGGATCGTTTTAGTCACTAGATCGTGGAGAGTCAGGCGATGACAAGCGGTGCACTCACCGTCCCAGCACAATTGGATTCGTTGGCATTGATTAGCGAATTCGTCAATACGGCCACCCATCACGCCAAAATGAGCGAACGTGAGGCGTGGCAGATGCAGCTGGCCGTCGATGAAGCCGCTACCAACGTCATCCAGCACGCGTATGCCGGAGTCAGCAATGGCATCATCCAATTGACGTGGGAAATCAGCGCCGGTGAGCTCATCTTCACGTTGAGTGACCAGGGCACACCGTTTGACCCCACCCAAGTCCCGACCCCTGACATTCATTCCCCGTTCGAAGACCGTCAAGCAGGGGGACTTGGGATCTATTTGATGCACAAACTGATGGACAGCGTGACATTTTCATTTACGGATCGTGGCAATACACTCAAAATGACCAAACGCTTCGCGGAGCCGAGTGTGACGGACGTGTTGTGCTTCTCCATCGAAGGACGACTCGATGCCCGACACACCACCAGTGCGCTTGCACCCGTTTCTGCGGCAGTAGCAGCGGGTGCACGGGTCATCGTCATCGATTTGAGCAACGTGTCGTTCATGAGTAGTAGTGGGCTACGCGCATTGTTGCTCGTACGCCGCGAACTCAACGAGCATCATGGTTCTTTGGCGCTGTGTGGCCTGCAGACCACCGTCGAAGAAGTATTCGTCATGACTGGATTTTCGCAGGTCTTTGAAATCTACCGTACCGCGACTGAGGCAACAGATGCACTCAGAGCGCGTGTGGATGCGTGACGCCTTCAACTGTTTTCTCTTTTTCACTTGTATAGATAACAGGCGGTACTGACGTGAAGCGTGAGCAATGGCTCATCGTCTATAGTATCAGTGTCGGACTGGCAGGGTGGGGTGTGTTGGTCGGCTGGTTCACACCACTGCAAATTCCCCTCTTGCATGTCGTCATTTTTGTCGCAACGGCACTCTTGATTGAGGGTGTTGGCTTTCGCGTACCTCCCGCCGATCCACATACGTTGACCGGAGTGGTGGTGCTCGGTATCACACTTGCCTGTGGCCCGTCAGTCGGGGCCCTGGTTGTCGGTGTTGCCACACTCATTTCGAGCATGGCGCTGCCGTTCATCGACAATCGCCCCATCTCGTTGTATAGCATGCTGGTGCGCCCAATCAACCGTGCCGGAGTGCGTATTTTGGCCGTCTATCTGGGATTCTGGATGACCAGTGCGGTGCCACAGCCATTTGGTACCATCCTGCAACTCCTGAGTTATCCCGGCTGGATCATGCTCAATCGCTGGATGCGTATTCGCCTCGATCATGGGGCACATGCCGTAGCTCCCTGGCTACGTTCGGTGGCAGTATCTGTAGTGATTGCCGAAATCATCCCCCTCCCCGTCGCACTCCTCGGCGCAGCCGTCTACAACAATTTAGGCGGATGGTATGCATTCCTCGGTGCCGGCGCACTGGTAGCCACTAGCGCCGTAGTCATGCAGGTCAGTGCCAATTTGCGCACCCAACGCACCATCACCAACGATTTGACGTTGATGAATGCCACCAGTCGTGCGATTATTCGTGCGGAACTGGATGTCGATGCATTATGTGAACTCATTTACCGCGAAGCGGGCAATGTGATTGACACGTCGTCATTCCATCTGGGCATATTTGAACCCGATAGCGACCGCTACACGCTCAAAGTGCGTGTTCAAGACAATACACGCCTGCCACCGCTGACTGTCGATTTACCATCAGGAGATGGATTAATCGGATGGATGCGCCAAACCGGCCAATCGCTCTTGATTTCGGATTTTATGGCCGAAATGGATCGGTTGCCTGCACGACCACGCTACCAAAGCACCAATCCGCCACGTGCGGGGATATATGTGCCATTACTCAGCGGCAATACGGTAATCGGCAGTATTTCGGTGCAGAGTCATCGTGTCAACGCCTTTTCGCACACTGACCTACGCCGTCTGACACAGATTGCCGACCAGGCCGCCATGGCCATCACCAAGGCACGCATCTTTAATGATGCCCGCGAACGTGCCATCCAACTGCAAGCCATCCAAGATGTCAGTAAGCATTTATCCGCATTACTCGAGCCCGACGAGGTCTTGCCAGAAGTCATGCGCCTCATCCGCGAGCACTTCGGCTACCACCCGATCCACTGTATTACCATTGACGATGCCGGCATGCTCCACTTCCGTGCCAGTACGGCCGATGTAGATGGTGCCGAATTCATGCGCGACCTTATCAATACGTCAGGGACAGGAATCATTGCGGAAGTGGCACGCACTGGGCGTACCCTGCTAGTCAACGACGTACAAAACGATCCACGTTACGTGGAAGATGACCCGCACACCCGCAGTGAGTTGGCCGTACCAATGCGTTTCGGCGACAAACTCATCGGCGTATTGGACATCCAGAGTAGTGATGTATGGCGCTTTCATGCCACCGACGTTTTTGTGATACAAACACTTGCTGACCAGGTGTCGTTGGCACTCGAGCGGGCGCGTGCTTTTGGTGCCCAACGCGAAGAAGCGTGGCGCCTCAATGTCTTGCTCCAAGCTGCCGAAGAGCTCAGTCGCGCCGATACTCTCGGGGCACTTTTGAATACTGCGGTCAAACTCCCCCTGCGGCTGCTCGATTGCCGCCGCTGTGTGTATCTCTCGTGGGATCGCCAAAAGAACGTCTACGTGGCAGCTGCTGCGGCTGGACTCACCCCGCTCGAGGAGGATCCGCTCATTGGCACGCCACTCCCCGCTCATATCGTATCCCATGCGGATCATCCGCATACCAATGTGCTACTCAGCGAGCTTCCGGATATCTTTGGTACCGCGCTGGCCCCCTTTTATGGCAAACATGTGCTCATTCTGATTGCGCGCGGGCGGAGTAGTGTCCCTGGTATTTTGTTGGCCGACTACGATATTCCCGAACGCAACTACGGCGATCGCGAACAAAAGCTCTTTAGTGGGCTAGCTGGGCAAATCGGTACCGCCATCGAAAACGCGCTCCTCGAACAAGAAGCCGACCATGCTGCCCGCCTTGAGGAAGAATTGCGCGTCGCCCGCGAAATCCAAACGTCGCTTCTGCCATCGCGCGCCCCGGTGATTGCAGGCTGGGACGCCATGGCGCACTGGCGGGCAGCGCGTGTAATTGGTGGTGACTTCTACGATTATTGGCCACTCACCGGGCCTCAGGGACAGCAACTCTTTGGCTTCGTGATTGCCGATGTCAGCGACAAAGGCATGGCTGCCGCCCTCTTTATGGCGCTGTCACGCAGTCTAGTACGCGCCGCGTCGTTGGATGGGACTGACCCTGCGAGTGCCTTGATGCGCGCCAATCGCTGGATTAACCGCGATTCTGAATCAGGGATGTTTGTGACGGCGTTTTATGGCATTCTCGAGCCAACTACTGGTGTCTTGCGTTATACGTGTGCCGGGCATAATCCGCCCATTCTGATGAATGCCGATGGCACCTACCGCGAGTTGAGTTCACCGGGGATTGCCCTGGGTGTCATCGAAGATATCACCCTCACGAGCCACGAAGTCGTGATGCACGAGGGATCGGTGTTGACCTGTTATACGGATGGCATCACTGAATCGTTCGACCATCTCAACGAGCAATACGGTACCCAACGCTTGCTCGACGTACTCCGCCAGCATCGCCAGCACAATACGCGTACCATCATCAAAGCCATCGCCGATGATGTGGCCACCTTTAGCGAGGGGCGCATCTACGACGATGTCACCATGCTTCTCATCAAACGCCTCAGTCCCAACGAAATTGCATAACACCACACACTCTCGATACAAGGTGCTACAATACAGGCACACTGTTACAGGGAGCCGCGCAATGCGTCAATTTTTTGCCCCATCACGTACAATTCCACACACCTGGTGGACCGCTTCGTCTCGCTGGGATTTTGCCCTGCCTCGCCTGCTCCTCCTCGTGGGTGGACTCTTTTTATTCGGTCTCGGCGAAGCGTTTTTCGTGCAGTCCAATCAAGGGAATTCACCATGGGCGGTATTCGCCTCGGGGATTGCCAATTTATCAGGTATTTCGCTGGAGTGGGCCACATTCTACGTCAGTTGTGCCGTGTGTCTGCTATGGATTCCCCTCGGTGAACGCTTCGGTATCGGTCCCATTGCCAACACCATTGTGGTGGCGTGGGCCATGGGTGTGGGGCGTTCGTTCATTCCGTTGCTCGACAGCACCGCCTATATCGCGAGCCTCGGCTACATCATCATCGGGATTGCGTTTATCGGTCTCGGATCGGCACTGTATATCACCTGTGGGCTCGGAGCCGGGCCACGCCAAGGGGTGATGGCCGCCCTGCACCGTATCACAGGCGTGCGCGTGGGGCGCATCACCACCGCCATCGAAATCACCGTCTGCACGGCTGGTTTTCTCATGGGTGGCAAAATCGGCCTTGGTACCCTCATTTTTGCACTCTTGGTTGGACAATCGGTCGCCATCGCCTTTGGCATTATGGGGCGTATCAGTGACATGCGTACCACACCAGCAACACCCGCCGTCACGAGTGACGAATACGAGCCAGGGGCGGCGATTGATGGCTGATGCGTACTGGCAACACCTAGGGCTGGCCGCACCAGCGCGCCGTGCGTTGCGCGCACATCACTGCCACACGCTGGCCGATGTGTGTCAGCACCGCCGCTCGGCGGTGGCACAATGGCACGGCATCGGTCCCAATGCACTGGCTATGTTAGATGCCGCGTTACGGGCGGCTGGGTTCAATTTTGCTGGGGAGTGACAAGCGCTGTTTGCGCTCGCGTTTGATGTCGCCCACGGTGGCCAGAGTTTTGCCCAACTGCTCGATACTCAGCAGATTGTGGACAGGCATGAAGTCATCAATATAGGGCAAGGCGGCTTGCATCCCTTGCGTGAGTGGTTGATAGCGCGCATTACCAAGCAATGGATTGAGCCAGATGAGTCGATGGCACGAACGTTGCAGGCGCGCCATTTCTTTGGACAACAGCGTAGGATCACCACGATCCCAGCCATCACTGATAATCAGGACCACCGGCCCGCGTGACATGACCCGTCGCGACCAACGCACGTTGAATTCACGGATAGTATTGCCGATGCGCGTCCCCCCCGACCAGTCCAGCACCTGTTTGCTGACCAACGCCACCGCATCATCGACGTCTTTGGAGCGGAGCAGGCGCGTGACACGGGTCAGACGCGTGCCAAAGACGAACGATTCGACGTTGCCCACACCATCTGCCAGTGTATGCACAAACTGCAACAGCATACGGCTGTAGCGATCCATCGAGCCACTGATATCACACAACACCACCAACGGGCGCCGGCGCATGCGCTGCCGACGGTAGGAGAGTTTGAGAGCCTCGCCACCAAAGCGCAGGCTCTCGCGCATGACACGACGCAAATCAACCCGCCCACGCTGGCGCGTCTGCGTCGTCCGACGCGTGCGGCGGAGCGCCGGGCGCCATTGCATCTGGCGCATCATCGTTTTGGCCTGCTGGACTTCATCGTAGCTGAAGCTGCCGAAATCGCGGGTGCGCAGTGTTTCACTGGCACTATAGGCCAACGTGACGCCGACTTTTTCTTCTTGATTCTCTTGCTCATCCTCGTTACCTGCATCCGGTGATGTGGCCGGCTTTTGGCGTGGGATGCGCAATGGCCGCTGTGGGATACGTACCACGGGAATGGCGAGTTGGGCAGGGTCAAACCCAGAAATGGGGCGAAAGTAAAAAGCGAAGGCAGCCTCAAAGAGGGGCAAGTCCTCGTGCCGAGTAATCAGCGAACAGCGGGCCGCGTCGCGCAGCGTCTCGCGGTCAGTCAGTGACACGACCGTCAAGGCGCGCGCCAAATCGACGAGTTGGCCACTGCCGACTCTGATGCCCATGCTACGGAGCAAATGGACGAATCCGACTACATGCTCGCTGATATGCCCCGGATTCGTCATAGATTGTTGACCCGTGCCAGAATAGCTTTGACTGCTTCACCCTTGACTTGTTGTAAATCGTCTTGGTACTTGAGGATGGCACCGAGCGTATCGTCAACCGATTCGAGTGTCAGCGCGGTCGTATTGAGTGCCACCAACGCATTGGCCCAGTCGATGGTCTCGGCCACGCCAGGAATCTTGAAAAGGTCGAGGCGGCGCAATTCCTGCACGAAGACGACAATCTGGCGCGCCAGCGTGGCATTGACGTTGGGCACCCGTGCAGCCAAAATGGTCAACTCTTTGTCGAGCGTGGGGTAATCGACCCAGTGGAACAGACAGCGGCGCTTGAGGGCATCATGCACCTCACGCGTACGATTGCTGGTGATGATGACAATGGGAGGGTGCTTGGCCTTGATGGTGCCCAACTCGGGGATGGTGATTTGCCAATCCGACAACAGTTCAAGCAAGAATGCTTCGAATTCTTCGTCGGCACGGTCGAGTTCGTCAATCAGCAACACAGGTGCCTGCGTATGCGATGCATCGATGGCCTGGAGTAGTGGACGTTGGATGAGAAAATCACGCGTGAAGATGTTGGTTGCTTGACTGTTGCCTTTGGATTCGGCCAAGCGAATCTGCAGTAGCTGACGTGGATAATTCCATTCATAAATGGCCGTCGCCGCGTCGAGCCCCTCGTAGCATTGCAGTCGAATCAGCTGCGTACCGAGAATAGCCGTCAGTGTTTTGGCAATTTCTGTTTTGCCGACGCCGGCTTCTCCCTCGAGGAGGAGCGGTTTGTTGAGGGTGAGTGCCAAAAACAAGGCCGTTGCCAATGGGCGATCAGCGATGTAATTGCGCGTCGCCAACGCGCCTTGGAGTTCGTCAATACCAGCGAATGCCATAGGTGCAACTCCTTGTTGAATCGTCATTCTCTCTATTGTAACACTCACACGCCATTCCATCAGGTCTGCATCAGTACCAGATACGAGATGTTTGGGTATAATGCTACAAGCAGGCTTTGGAGGAGTGCGTGTGATTCAGCAACTACGACGGCGTATCACCATTTCATTGCTCATCGGCGTAATTGTGGTGGCAGGATTAGGCATCGCCAGCGATATTGGTAACGTCGGTGAAAGCCTCCGCACCTTTGCATGGCATACCATTCCCGCTATCCTCGGGTGTACCGCACTCAATTACATCTTGCGCTGGCTCAAATGGGACATCTATTTGCGTCATATCGGCGCTGGCACCGGTGTCAGCCGCATGGATAGCGCATTGCTCTTCACTGCCGGCATGGTGATGGCCGTCACCCCCGGGAAAGTCGGCGAAGTTCTCAAATCATACCTGCTCCGTCGCATCAATCAGACTCCCGTCAGTGTATCGGCCCCAATTGTGGTCGCCGAACGCATGACCGATGGCATCGCCATGTTGCTGTTGATGGGCAGTGGACTGACACTCTACCCACCTGCCATGCCGCTGTTTTGGCTGCTCGTCGGGGCCACCATCATCGGCATCGCCGTGCTACAGTCTGATACGCTCGTCAGCAAATTGCTCGGGTTGATTGCACATACGCGTTTTGCTACACCACTCCACAACGCCTATCAATCAAGTAAAAGTTTGCTTGGCTGGCGCATGTTGGGTGGTGCCACGCTCATTAGCGTGGTGTCGTGGTTTTTTGAGTGTATTGCACTGGTCTATGTCATCGAAGGACTGGGCGTGGCCCCGACATGGTTGCTCGTACAACAGTCCACGTTTGTTTTTGCCGCATCGACGTTATTCGGCTTGGTATCGCTGTTGCCTGGGGGGCTGGGCGTCTCCGAAGCCTCGTCCACCGGACTGTTGGTCTGGATGGTACCCCTCACCCAAGCCGATGCTGCGGCGGCCACGCTCTTGATTCGCTTTGGTACGTTGTGGTTTGGTGTATTGCTGGGGATTGTGGCGCTAGCCTGGTTTACGCGCCGTTACCCCGATGGCGAAGGAGAAGAGGCATGAAGCACTGGGTGCTTGGGATATGTATCGGGATGGCGCTGATGCTCTTGACGAGCTGTAGCACGGCCCCCATCCTCAGCAATGTCACCCTGTCAGCTGACACGTTGACGCCAAGTGGCAACGAGGAGTCTGTCACGTTGTCGTATACCATTGGGCAAACGGCATCTGTCACCGTGGCTCTCGTCGACGCCAATGGCACACGCTACACCATCCGCGATGCCATCAAACGCCAAGCATCGAGTGATGCCTACCAGATGCGCATCGATGGCACTGCCCCCAACAACGACCCCGTCTGGCTCCAACGGGCCCTGGCGAGTGGTACCTATGCTGTCAGCATCGTGGCAAAGACCGCCAGTGGTGAACAAAGCACCGCTCAGGTCCCATTGACCATCAAGAGTGCCGATACACCACCACCAATGATCGAAAACCTGTTGTCGTTCCCAACGACCATTTCGCCTAATGCGGATGGACGCAACGACGTGACCGAAATCACCTACCAGCTGCCCGTCACCGCCACCGTCGACATCACCATCGCCACACCCGATGGGCGCACACTGCCCTTTGTGACCGGCGAACTGACCAGCCCTGCCGTGCATCGCCAAGTCTGGAACGGCAAGACGACCGATGGACTGATTCTCGACAACGGCGTCTACACGTACACCATTCGCGCCCAAGATTTATATGGCAATATCGTGCAAAAGAGCGACCAAATCACCATTGAATCGAGTGGACAGCCACAGGCGTTGATTACGTATAGCTACATGGCACCACAGCAAATTGAACTCGGCGATGCAATTACGGTGACTATACGCATCAAAAACACCGGTACCGTGCCCATTCGTACATATGGTCCAGCATCCGGGTATGAATACACCACCAACGACGTCTTTTCGTCGATTGCTGATGGCAAGTACACGGCCAAGTCAGGGGGATTCTGGCGCATCGGGGTCGACTGGGATGCGAGGTCCGGTGGTGCATCCAAGCGCTACCCATACCGCTGGGCTATCACGCCACGGCCACCCGAACAGTGGAAAATCCCGTTCGTGGAGGACGAGTTCCTCCCCGGCGAAGAATGCGAAATCATCGGACGCATCCGCATCAAACAACAAGAAACCAAAATGGGATTCTATGTGGGGCTCATCCAAGACGGGGTGGGATTTTTCCAAGACAAAACTGGACGCACCATCATCAAAATAGGGTTTTAATCGACACCAAAAGGGCGGTAGGGAGTAATCCCTACCGCCCTTCCCATGCCGTTCGATTTACTGCATGACCATGCCACCATCGGTATTAAATGTTTGACCGGTGATATAGGCGGCCTGTTCCGACGCCAAAAACGTCACCACACCAGCCACATCCTCGGGCGAGCCGAGGCGGCCGAGGGGGATTTGTTTGGTGAGCGCTTCACGTGTTTCGGCGCCCAGCACTGCCGTCAATTCGGTATCAATGAAGCCAGGTGCAACCGCATTCACGGTGATAGCGCGTGAGCCGATTTCGCGGGCGACCGACTTGGTAAAGCCGATGATACCAGCCTTGGCAGCCGCATAATTGGCCTGACCCGCATTGCCCATCAAACCCACCACCGACGTGATGTTGATGATGCGTCCCCAACGGGCCCGGGTCATGGGTCGTAACACGGCGCGTGTACACAAAAAGAGCCCGCGCAGATTGGTATCCATCACGGCGTCCCAGTCTTCGTCCTTCATGCGCAACATCAACGTATCACGAGTAATTCCCGCATTGTTGACAAGGATATCAATCCGGCCGTACCGATCCATGACATCCTTGAACAAGCGCTCGACATCTTCGGCATTAGCGACATCTGCTTGGATGGCGATTGCCGTGCCACCAGCTGCGGTAATCGCCGCTACCGTGTCGTCGGCAGCAGCCTGATTACCACGGTAGTTGACGACGACAGTTGCACCAGTCCCGGCCAAGCTGAGTGCAATGGCGCGCCCAATGCCACGCGAGCCACCGGTTACCACTGCGACACGTTCGTTCAGACGGATATGCATGAATCGACTCCTTTATGCGGCGCGTTAGCGCGTAATTTCGAACAACAAATCACCATCAATCAGGACGATGCGCTTCTCTTTGGCACTTTTGTTGGCCGTGGGTGCGAAATCAGTCGACGCGACCACGACCCCTTTGGTGATATTGAGGCGTTTCATCTCTTGATGCAGACTTTCCACTGCGCCAGCAGCCACCTTTTCGGCAACCACACATCGTACATACCAGGTGGCATCTTTGTACTGGTACCACAAATCACAGTATTTGTCTTTGTCGACAAATTTGTAATCGGTCAACACATAGCCTTTTTTCTTGAACAAGGTATTGACGAAATGCCCCAACTGCGGCAACGCCAACCCACGGATGTCACCAACTTCACGGATGGCGCCATGGCTAGTGAGACGGCCACCACGGTCTGTGGTTTGTTTTTGCAACTCGCGCGTGCGCTCTTCCATGCGGCCGGTCACCACCGTACCAAAGGTACAAAACACGATCAACGAAAAGGCCATGAAGCCACTCGCCGTCAACCACGTATTGAGTGGTGTGGTTGACTCAGGTGCCAACTGTTGCACCAATGCGCCATTATTGAAGGCAAAAATCAAAATCCCCAAAAAGATGGTGCTCGTCAGCGCCGCAATCACACCCGTCACGAACCCGTGTAGGCCGTAGAAGGTTTTGGTGCTCCGTGCCAACAACAAGCCGATAGTCACCGGCACTGCACCGGCCACAATTGCCAACAAATTGGACTGCATCAACGAGAAGGGCATGAACAGACCAGCGCCCAAGCCATAGAGCAGCACCGACGTCCAATTCAGTGCCTTGAATCCTTGTGACAGATATTCGTTAATCGGCATCCCCAAGCCAACACCCTTTGATTCTGGTACGTTGTTCATCCTTGTTTCCTATGTCTGTGACGACGATTTTTTGGATCCCTCGCGCTGGAGCAATTCGTCCACTGCTTGGCGCAAATGGGCAATGTCCGCAAACGATAAATAGACCGATGCAAAGCGAATATACGCGACCTCGTCAAGGGTGCGGAGCTGATGCATCGTAATATCACCGATTCCTACGGATGGGACTTCAGCCTCGTAGGTCGCCAATATGTCGGCTTCAATGTCGTTGATGAGCTGTTCAATCCGTTGAGCCGATACTGGGCGCCGATAACACGCCGTCATAATACCACGCATCAGCTTGTCGCGGTCATATGGCTCTCGTTCGCCATTCTTCTTGACGACAGTAATACTCACTGTTTCAATGCGTTCGTACGTGGTAAAGCGTTTGCCACATTGCGCACAGCGCCGCCGGCGCCGTATTGAATTTCCATCGTCGAGCTTGCGCGTATCGACTACGTCGCTTTCCCCATCCATACAGTATGGACAACGCATGCCACCTCCATTATACCCACAGAACTTCGCGTACGCTGATATACCATACTACACATGCTTCATGGATAGCACCCACTGTGACAGCATATACTGCGCAGCGGGGTTGGCCGCAATGCCACGCGGTTGCATCCCAGCACCGCCGCCGACACGCAACGTGGTCACCAACAGGCGCCCACGCCCAAGGTCCATTTCCACGGCATATGCCGTTGCTTCCATTGTACGTGTATCAAGCCGACGCAACAAGGGCAAATGATTATCAGCAATGACCACATCCGTCGCCATACTCGCAAACTGTCGCCCCGCCCAGCCATGGTGCGGGAAGTTCCCCCAGGCGGGATGATCCGTCACCACGCGGAGCGCTTCCCGCCAAAAGGGTGCATTCTGCAAAACGACAGGGGCAGGCTGTTGTTGATTGGTACAGACTAGCACCACATGTCCACCATCGCGCACATATGCCGCCACCTGCTCGTCCCACTGCATGGCCAGCACAACGTCTTTCATACGGCGAAAATCAGGAATCGGGACAATCCATTCAGGCAACTGACCCGCCTCACCACGTGGGTCATAACAGGCAAGTGGCGCCGGCTCCATCCACATCCCACTAGGGAACAGATAAAACTCCCAACTATTTTGTACGACCACGTCTGCAAGTGTGACTTGCACCGTCAAGTGGAGCTCGCACGGCTGCGCCACCTGCGGCAATTGCATCTCCAACATGTGAATGCCACTGACATCTCCTGCACGTACCGGAGCACGCGTCGTCCCCTCACCACGGGCCACCGTAGTGCGCAACTGCTCGTTGGTCAAGGCCCACTTAATCTGCGCATTGCCTGCATGCACGGTATGATTGGCAAGCACCACATGCGTGCGCAACACCTGGCCCCCCACATAGCAATATGTCTCGCGATACGCGGGGCGGTCACCACCGTGCACCCATTCACGCTGGCGGTCCCATGCCAACAGTACCACCACGTCGTCGTTCCACTGACGCCAGCGCGTAGCCGCAAACTTGGGCGCGCCCGTATCATCCAACATGCCCGCAGTACTAATTGGCGTGTCACGCTCACCGGTAATTACGTATCCTGAGATGTGCGGATACAGTCGTGTATGCTCGATGAGCATTTGGCGCATCAACATGCCATGTGCATGCGACAACTGACGCCATGTGGGTAACTGGGTGAGCAGACCTTGGCGTTGGGCACGCTGATGGTGATGTGCCACGTCCATCTGCCAGCGCGCCCCCTGGGGATTGACGAGGCGACTCGCTTGCGCCCACCACGGCGTCGTATCAGCATCAGGATCCATGGGCAAGCGCAAGGTGTCGTAGTCGGCATATTCGCCAAATAACCACGGCTGTATGGTGCGCCACTGCGGTAAAAATCGTTCGACCATCAATGGAAAAAAGTGCGGCTCACTATAAAAGTGGTAATCATAAAAATCTGCGTATTCCTCAATCAAGCCACCATATGCCTCACCAGAGCCACTGTTGTCACGCACCAGCGCACCAGGCACCAACGTTTTGACCAATTTGTACAGCGCCTGCAGGATGTCACCACGCACGCGCCGATTGAGTTCACATCCAATCGTATACAAGAGCACACTAGCATGATGGCGGACCTGCATGACAATTGCCGTATACTCACGAGTCGTCTGTGCATCGAATTCAGGAGTCGGCTGCGGCAACCACATCGGTAATTCGAGCCATATTACCATGCCCATTTCGTCGGCAACGGCGAAGTACTCCGCAGGAGGCACCCACAAACAGACTTTGACCCCATTAAACCCCATGGCCTGTAGCTGTGCGAAATCGGCACGGATCTGTGCCACACTCGGCGTAGGCGTATGCCGGTCAGGATACCATCCCCACGACAACACCATGCGCGGATAAAAGGGATTCCCGTTGAGTCGCAGCTGTGTCCCATGCACCGTCAACGTGCGAAAGCCGAAGCGCACACGATGCGTGGCACCAGCCGCCAACGATACCTGGAGCGTATATTGCACGGGCGTCTGTGGCGACCAGGTGCACACATCGACGACGTACGTGGTAATATCGGCATGCTGGGTATCATGGAATGTCCCGTGTGCGCGCACACGGTCGTCGGCATCACAAATCTGCCAGGTGCCACTCGTCGGGTGATTGGTGTGGATGTGGATGCGCGCGGCACCGTCCGAATCGCCTTGGACGGATACGGATTCGATGTGCGTGGCACTCGTGGCAACTAAGGATACCCGCTGCCAAATCCCACCAAAGGCATGCCCCCAGACATACGGCAAAAATCCACTCAACGTGGTACGCAGCGGGAAACGTCCTGCTACCGGCGGCGAATCAGGCCCAGCAGTCAACGAGGCAGGCTTTTCCACAGCAAGCATGACCGTGATACTGGCACCTGGCGTCACATGGGCGCTGATGTCACACGCAAACGCATCCCACATACCGGTATGCTGCCCGACTTCTACCTCATCCACAAAGACACGACAGTAATAGCTGACCGCACCAAAGACCAGCCATACCGCATTCCCACTGAATGCCTGTGGCACATGCACCCGTTGGCGGTACCAACCGATACCAGACCACGTCACATCAAGAATGGCATGTTCCCAGCTGCCAGGCACCACGATGCGTTGCCACGTCGTTTCATCGTCGCGGCGAAACTCCCAGAGCCCGTCAAGTGAGACTTCGGCACCTTGCATGTGTTTAACTCGCAAATTGTGGTAGCCAGCGTTGCTGTGCCACCAATAACTCGTCGACCATACTACGAATCTGGTCGAGTGTACACACCGCCGCCGTCAACGGATCGAGCATCACGGCATGGTAGACCGCCTCGCGATCGCCACGCACTGCGGCTTGTACAATCAACTCCTGCACGTTGATATTAGTGCGATTCAGCCCTGCCAGTTGTGCCGGGTAATGCGTGATTGGTGTCCCCTGCACTCCGTTACCATCCACCAGACAGGGTACCTCCACACAGCAGCCATTGGGCAAACTGGGAATGAGGCCACGATTGGGAATATTCCCATTGATGCGGGTGGGGACATTGGTCTCGACGGCCTCGATGATGTGTGAGCCGTACTCGTGTGAACGCACCATGGGGATGTCACGGGCACCCTCGATCATTTGTTGGCGCTCTTCGGTGACACGCACCTCACGCTCGAGGCAGTGGCGCAGGTAGCCGCCCGTGCGACCGAAGTCGAACCAGTCATCATCGGGGCTAGTAAACTTGGGCACCAATTCTTCGAGAATCATGCTGGGGTGCTTGCGGAAGTAGGGAGAATACTCGCTGGCATGTCCACTCGATTCAGTGACAAAATAACCGAAATGACGCATCAAATCAATGCGTACCGGCTCGCTGCCATAGATATCAGCACGTTGCGTAGCCGTACGAATCGCCGGGTACAAATCACGGCCATCACGTGTTTCAAAGCGCAAAAAGAAGGCTTGGTGGTTGATGCCCGCACAATGGTATGTCACGTCGTCGTAGGCGACTCCTGCCCATTTGGCCAGCATTTCACTCGTGCCCTGCACGCTATGACACAAGCCCACATGCGGCGTCCCTCTGGCCACATCGACCGCCCAGCAGTTGGCAGCCATCGGGTTGACGTAGTTGAGCAACATGGCATCACGATGACCCACAGCCGCCATATCGTCACACAGACCGAGCAACACAGGGATGGTGCGCAAGGCGCGGAATACGCCACCAGGCCCCAGCGTATCACCCACACACTGTTCGACCCCATAGCGCTGTGGGATGTCGATATCCAGTTGATAGGCACTCAGTCCACCCTGTTGAAAGGTAGTAATCACGTATTTGGCGCCACGCACCGCCGTCCGCCGCTCAGTAGTAGCCGTCACTGTCGCCTTGAGACCACGGCGGTCGATGAGGGTCTGCACCAGCTGACGCGCCAAATCCAAGCGCCCGGCATCGATGTCCATCAGGGCGATTTCGCAGTCTTGCAATGCTGGCGCCAGCAAAGTATCACTACACAGGTTCCGCGTAAAGACGACGCTTCCTGCGCCAATCAAGGCGATTTTGGTCATGATACACTCCTTTGACATTGCATCCGGTGTATGCGCATCGTAGCAAAGGTCTGTGCGAGCGTCAAACGATGCGGTATGATAGCAACATCTCAATTCAACACACAGGAGCACCGTATATGCTGGACTCATATCAACGTGCCCGAATCCACGCCATTACCCGCGATACCCCGGCCGTCGACTTTTTCTCCGGTGCCTTGCTGGGCAATGGTGGGATCGGCGTCTGTGTGACTACGCGCCCCGACGGCGTAATGCTGCATCTCGGGCACAACAGTGTCTGGGATATTC
>CAZIKU010000018.1:0-28427 GCA_964539815.1 uncultured Klebsiella sp.
ACAATCCTGACCGGCCACCGCGCCCACAGGGTGACCGTCCCTACAATCCTGACCGCTCAGCTCGCCCGCAAGGCGACCGCCCATTCGATCCCAATCGCCCGCCACGCCCGCAAGGCGATCGGCCATTCGACCCCAATCGCCCACCACGCCCGCAAGGCGACCGGCCATTCGACCCCAATCGCCCGCCACGCCCGCAAGGCGACCGGCCATTCGACCCCAATCGCCCACCACGCCCGCAAGGTGATCGTCCTTTTGACCCCAATCGCCCGCCACGCCCGCAAGGCGACCGGCCATTCGACCCCAATCGCCCGCCCCGTCCACAGGGTGACCGGCCACAAGGTGGACCGCCACGCAGTGGTGGAGGTGGCTTTGGTGGCCCGCGGAGTAGCGGCGGTGGTGGTGGCGGTGGATTCGGCGGTCCAGTGGGTGGCGGCGTCGGTGGCGCGGTACCAGGTGGCCGCGGTGGGAACTCTGGTCGCGGACGCAACACGGTGGATCGTAAGAGTACCATTCGCTCATCAGACTTCGTGGAGAGCGATGGCGCACGTGGCAAAGGGGGCAAGAACTCCAAAAGTGCCCAGATGCTCAATCGTGCACCCAACGCACGTCAAGCAAATACACCACGTCCCGTTGTTCGTCCAAAAGGCCCCATACAACTCGGCAATGCCATGACGGTACGTGAACTATCTGAAGCAACGAGTGTCGGTGCATCCGAAATTCTCAAGGTGCTACTGAAAGGCGGCGTTGTCGCAAATATCAATCAGCAAATCGACTACGATACTGCTGCGCTGATTTGTGCGGAGTTTAACATTGAGACAGTGCAGTACATCCCCGAACAGATGGCTGGCATTGTTGATAGCATCAAAGATGTACTCGCCGCCGAAACAGACGAAACGCTGATTACCCGTCCACCTGTCGTCACCATCATGGGTCACGTTGACCATGGCAAAACCAAGCTGCTTGATGCCATACGCCAGACACGTGTCGCCGAAGGCGAAGCAGGTGGCATCACACAACATGTCGGCGCATACCAGGTCGAAATCTCTAATCGCAAAATCACATTCTTGGATACACCAGGCCACGAGGCATTCACAGCGATGCGTGCCCGCGGTGCCCAAGTAACCGACATCGTAGTACTGGTGGTTGCTGCCGACGATGGCGTAATGCCACAAACGATCGAAGCAATTTCACATGTCAAGGCTGCTGGTGTGCCAATGATTGTTGCAATCAACAAAATCGACACCATCAACGCCAATCCCGATCTCGTCAAGCAACAACTTGCCGCCAACAATGTGATTGTGGAATCATATGGTGGCGATGTGCCCAGTGTTGAAGTGTCAGCACGTATGCGCACAAACATTGACGGCTTGCTCGAAATGATTCTGCTCGTGGCAGACATTCAGGACTACAAAGCAAATCCTAACGCCAAAGCAGTAGGTACGGTAGTCGAGGCCGAGATGGACCGTCAGCGCGGACCAATTGCAACGGTTCTCATTCAAAACGGCACTTTGCGACTCGACGACAATGTACTTGTTGGCAATGGTACCGGTACAATACGTGCCATGTTTAACGATACCGGTAAACGCATTCGCTTCGCCGAACCGGCCTCACCAGTCGTAATCCTTGGACTCAATGAGGTACCAATGGCTGGCGATATTTTGCAAGTAATGAGTGATTTAACCATTGCTCGTGAAGTCGCAATCCAACGTCAACGGCAGATTCGTATGGATGCCATGGCAAATCTGCGCTCGGTCAGCCTCGATGGTCTCTTTGCAAACATTCAACAAGGCAAAATCAAGGACCTAAACTTGATTGTGAAAGTTGATGTGATCGGTTCATTGGGGGCAATCGAACATGCACTTGGTCAACTGAACACATCAGAAGTGCAAATCAAAATCATCCACCGCGGCACAGGTACCATCACCGAAAGTGATGTGAACTTAGCCATCGCGTCACGCGCCATCATCATTGGCTTTAATGCACGACCTGACCCAGCAGCACGCCGTGCAGCTGAACAACATGGCATCGACATTCGCTTCTACAACATTATTTATAATCTCGTAGAAGAAATGAAGAAAGCCATGATCGGTATGCTCGACCCCGAATATCGCGAGGTTACCGAAGGCTATGCAGAGGTACGGAGCACGTTCCGCTTGCCCAGCCGCGAAATTGTGGCCGGATTATATGTGACCGATGGCAAAATCAATCGCCAGCAGAGTGTACGCGTACTACGCAATGGTGTGGTAACACATGATGGCCGCATTAGCAGTCTGCGCCGCTTCAAAGAAGACGTGCGCGAAGTCGCTTCAGGATATGAATGTGGCGTCGTGGTAGAGAACTTCAACGATATTTCGGATGGTGACACACTCGAATTCTATCGTAAAGAGCGCGTGGAGAGAACCGCCTAGCTATGAGTAAACGTACTGAACAAGTGGCAAGCGAAATTCAACAAATCGTAAGCCAACTTATCCAATTCGAACTCAAAGATCCGCGCGTTGCGTTCTGCACCGTCATGGGTGTAGAGATGAGTCCCGATCTGCAGATGGCACATGTACGCATCTCAGTCATGGGTGATGCCGAAGCGCGCAAAGCAACGCTCAAAGCACTTGAGCACGCCAAAGGATTTATTCGTCGTCAGGTGGCGCAGCAATTGCGTCACCTGCGCACAAATCCTGATTTTCGCTTCATGCTTGATACTTCGATTGACCACAGTATTCGCATTAGTGAATTACTCCGTGATAATCAATAGCAATACCTTGTAGATGTTAGGTAAAGTGCGACCGTATGAATCGACATGAACTCTTTGTGAGACATGCAAGCGAATGGATTGCACGCATTCGTAATGCACAACACATCCTGCTAGTAACACACGTTAATCCAGACGGAGATGCGATCGGATCCGTGGCAGGGCTCTACGCAGCCCTGCCGCAAATTACCGATGCACAAATCTCGATGATAATCCAGCAACCGATCCCCGCATATTTGCAATGGTTGCCCAGTATCGACAAAAGTGTGGCATTGACGGATCAGAGTGCATGGTCCCACGCAGATCTCATCATCGCAGTCGATTGCGCATCTGCAGACCGAATTGGTGGCATCAGCAAAAAACATGCAGATGCACTCCACCATACTACGCTCATTCAAATCGATCATCACGCAACAAACACGCAGTTTGGTGTTCAGAACCTCATCGTGCCCAAAGCATGTGCCACCTGCGAAATTATCACTGAATTCTTGCCGATGTTGGGGGTTACACTCACCCCAGGTATCGCAACACCATTGTTGTTGGGACTGATGACTGACACGCAGAGTTTTCAGATATACGATACACGGGCGGAAACACTCCAACTCGGCGCTAAACTATTCGCAGCAGGCGCAGATCATTCAGCCATTGTTCGAAACGTATTTCGTTCAACTCGTCGCGAAGCGCTACAACTCGCGTCTCGCGTGCTCGGTGCAATGCACGTTGTTGAAAATATCGTTTGGGCTGCAGTCCCACTTGCTTGGCTCGATGAATACACGGCGAGCGACGATGAGAGCGACGAAGCACTCCATCTATTACAGCGCATCGATGGATTCGAGGTAGTAATGCTACTCAAAGAACGCGTCGATGGCATCAAAGTGAGTCTCCGCTCACGCCATGTCAACGTTGCTGAAGTAGCCAAAAAACATGGCGGCGGCGGGCACAATCAAGCCGCCGGCATCACACTCCCCGGACTTTCCATCGAAGCAGCTGCAGCGCTGCTCGTACCTGAACTGCATGCACTATGTACGGCTTTCTCAACATCAACAAACAAGTAGGTCAAACCTCACACGATGTCGTGGCATCACTACGTCGTCTGCTGCGTATCAAAACTATTGGTCACGCCGGCACACTTGATCCCGCTGCGAGTGGAGTACTCGTAGTCGGTATTGGGAGTGCCACGCGTTTGATTGAATATGTGCAGGACGATACCATCAAAGAATACCGCGCAGTGATTTGTTTTGGTAGTGCTACCGATACTGACGATGCCCAAGGCAATGTCACCGCACACGCATCTCTCCCAGAAATAAACGATTCGCTGCTCCAATGGCTTGTTGCACAATATACCGGTATCATTCAACAAGTTCCTCCGAAGTACTCTGCACTGCATCATAATGGCGAACGCATGCACGATTTAGCTCGGCGAGGTATCGCGCCTGAGTTACCTGCACGTCCAGTGCACATATACAGCATCACAATAGAACGCTGGGAGTCTCCATATCTCACGTGTCAGATTCGCTGCGGCAAAGGGACCTACATCCGCGCACTTGCACGTGATTTTGGCGCCACGTTACAAAGTGCGGCCCATCTAGCAGCGTTGCAACGCACGGCAGTTGGCGATTTTTCTATCGATAATGCGGTTACCATTGACGTATTAAAGAGCGATGATGTGAACAATCATTTATTCGCACTCGAACACGCAGTGCGTGGCTGGTATACAATCACGGCTGATGCCGAGATTGAACAAAAACTGCGCTATGGTCAATCAATACCTCTAGATACTGCCGATATGCCACGTGCGGCAGTTTTTGATGCACAACAGCGCTTATTCGCGATAGTCATTGCACGAGAAGGTCGTTGGTATCCGCACAAAGTATTTCATCAGGATGCATAATTATGTCACATTACCACAACTTTCCAGACCAGCCAATCAGCCACGGAAGTTTTGTGACCATCGGAGTATTTGATGGGATGCATTATGGTCACGTACAACTGCTGCATTCATTTGCGGCAACTGCGCATGCGAATGGCAAACATGCAATTGTGGTGACATTTGATCCACACCCGGATAGCGTGATTCACCCTGAGCGACATCTCGGACTGCTAATAACTCATACAGAACGCCTCGAACGTATTAGTGCATGTGGAATTGACCATATCATCACCGTACCATTCACCGCGACCATCCAAACAATGTCTGCTGCTGAGTTCATGCAACATGTGGTGCAGTCTACACGTCTCGACACATTGTGGGTGGGATGGGATTTTGCTCTCGGTCGCCAACGCGAGGGCAATATCGAACGCCTGACTGAAATCGGCAAAGAACTCGGCTATACAACATACTCAATACCACGGATTGGTGATCCCGACAATGCACCCAGTGCAAATGCCATCCGTCACGCATTACAGGATGGCGATATCGCAAACGTCACTGCACAGCTTGGCCGCGCGCATCAATATGTTGGCGTTGTCGCAAATGGTGACCAACGCGGCCGCACTATCGGATTCCCGACGGCAAACATGATCATCGATGAACGACTCATGCTGCCAAAATTTGGGGTCTATGCATGTACGATACACGTCGGCGGCGAGTGTTTTGTCAGTGTAACAAACATTGGCCAACGACCGACTTTTCATGGGGTGTTGCCACGCATCGAAGCACACATTCTCGACTTTCAGCGTGATATTTATGCGCAGCAAGTCACATTATCGTTACACGCGTTTATCCGACCAGAACAACGATTCAATGGCATCCATGAGTTAATCATGCAAATTCAACGTGATGTCGCATTGACTCGCAGTATGAATTTGCATGAAAAATGCAACTAACCACATGGCAATGTCGTCAATTCTATACTATATATGCTGAAAGGAGCATACCATGACGAATCCACAACGCATCGACTTACCAGATCCAACGGTTGCCGTCCGTGGCAAAGGGGCAAATGGCATGGAGTATTCCATCATTGGCACAACCATGCAAGCCGTGATTGTCGAAATTGATCCAGGCGAATCAATTGTCAGCCAAAGTGGCGGATTGGCGTGGATGAGCGGCAATATCACCATGAACACCAACATGAATGGCGGACTCGGTGGTGTATTCAAACGTATGATTAGCGGTGAATCACTGTTTGTAGCCGAATATGGTGCTACCGGCGGACGTGGAATTGTGGCATTTGCATCAGACTTCCCAGGCAAAATTGTCCCTATCCAGCTCGCTCCCGGTCAGTCGATTGTGACGCAAAAACAAGCGTTTTTGTGTGCTGAGAAAAGTGTCAACTTTGACATTTTCTTCCAACGCAAAATCGGCGCCGGCTTCTTTGGTGGTGAAGGCTTCATCATGGAAAAACTCACCGGACCGGGCGTGGCATTTGTAGCCTTCGACGGTGAGATTGTGGAATACACGCTCGAACCCAACCAGATCCTCAAAGTCGACACAGGCTATGTCGCCATGATGGAAGAGACAGTCAGTCTCGACATTGAAATGGTCAGTGGCTTCAAGAATATTCTGTTTGGTGGCGAAGGATTGTTCTTGACGACCCTCCGTGGCCCCGGTCGCGTGTGGTTACAGACAATGCCAATGTCGGTACTCGCTGGCTCGCTGGCACACTATATGCCGCAAGCATCTGCATCAGCGAATCCTACAAACGTAGGCGGCAACATCATCAATAATCTGTTTAACCAGTAACGAGAAGTAGCGGTGACCGCTGTTGTGGAGTTGCCACAACAGCGGTTTTTTTATGCGAGCAGTCGCGTATAGAGGTCACGAAACGCTGGTCCGAGCATATCATAGCCAAAGCAGCGTGCAACTTTTTCACGGCCAAATTCTCCAAAACGACGCCGTAGGGTAGCATCCTCACCCAGCGTCTGCACCTTCTCGGCATAAGCACGCACATCATCAGGAGCGACCAGGAACCCACTCTGTCCATCATCGACGACTTCAGGAAGTGCCGAGACATTTGTCGTAACAACAGGGATTCCACACGCCAGGGCTTCTGCCGGAGCAATGCCAAATCCCTCCAAACGTGATGGAAAAAGCATGATGTCTGCGGAACGATATGCTGCAACCAGGCCATCACGATCCGGTGTCCCAATGGGGATCATGCGCGGATGTGGGTTCACATCGACACCGGGCTGAAAGCTCGCAGTGTAATAAAGCACATAATCTGACGGCAACAAGTCCATAATTTTGGCGAGCAAATCAAAGCCTTTTCGCCGTGTACGATTCCCAACAAACAACAAGCGAATCCGGGCATCATGCCCAGGTAATGCATCGAGACGGGTGAATTGTGCACTCGGAGTAAATACATCAGTATCAATACCATCATAGATAAGGTGCGTGTCTTTACGTCCGTACGTGGCCTCGGTCATCTGTTGTGTGTAGCGTGACACACAGACGACCGCATCAGCGTTTGCCACAGACCAGCCATCATAGCGTGATTCAACGAGTCGATAAAAGATGCGTTGGGCTCGGCTACTTACTGGTTGCAATCGAGGATCAGTTGTGAGGTGGTGGACAGTAGTCACGAGCGGAATTCCAGGGCGTTTGAGCGCAAATGCCACGCGCGATCGTGCCTGGATAATCGAACGCCCACGCCACCAATCTGTGGGCAGGGCAAAAGGCAACAGACTCGGCAAGAAGTTGTAGCGCTCTGGCATGCGCAACAGCTCTGCGTCACTCAGCCCAGCACGTTTCACTGCACGCAATATATTCTGGATACCGATATCGACGCCACCACGACCGATTGGTGACACATACAGCGGACGAATCGTCATGTGCGCGGCTTTTCTACCACAATAAAGTAACTGCCTGAATGCAACGAACCAAACAGCCACAAATCCAACTCCATCACCCATGTAATGAACTGCAACAGCCAATAAATCGGACTGCGCGGATTGAGCGATTTGCGCAAACGCCGGCGTGCCCGGATTTCACGATCAGTACCGGCGCTAATTGCCGCACTCTTGTTGGCGGCATCAGCAGGTTTGGCGCGACCAGCCCAGGCTTCGCCGAGTTTCATGACAACGTGTTCTACAAAACTCGTAAAGACGCTATTCCAAAAGACAACTTTTACCGGTTTCAGACCTGCTCGTTCAAACGCCTTGAGGACATCATCCCAATTAGCTAACGCTTTGATGTGATCAGATTTGCGCAACTTCTCACGTTCGAAGTCATATACCCCGGCTTTGACGAATTGTCGACCTATCCAGCGACTCACATCTACGAGTGGTTGTAATGTGGACTTTTCTTTGGTATTCGACATGGCCAAAAATTGCCCACCCGGCTTGAGTACGCGTGCCTGCTCTTTGAGATATGCGTCAATTACTTCGATGGGGAAATGCTCGAGCACATCGAGTGAAAATGCTTTGTCAAAGACATTATCAGCGAATGGCAACACACGTGAATCTGCTTGTGTTAATTCGATATCGGTGATAGCCGCATCCGCAAACATGGTTGCCGGATCATTACCCACCATCGTTTTGACAAGTTTGGCATTCCACACCGCAAATCGACCATTCCCACAGCCATTATCGAGACACACATCATTGCGGTTGAGATTTAATAGGCGCACCGTGGTACGATTACGCACCCCAGCAGCCAGCACCGGCGGCGCCAAATCCCGATAGTCGAGCTCTTCGGAGAGTTGTTCTTCTTCGCTGACGTATTTGGAGACATAGGCAAAATCCACACCACGTGGCATCAAATCTATATACCCTGGGTGAATCGGATATGACACCTGGCACACGCGACAAACTACTGCTGTCGCCTGCACATCGAGCTGTTGCGAATAACAACTTGGGCAGCGAAGCAACGGAAAAAGTGCTTCTGAAATCATGACAATCGGTGACTCCACTACATCTCGTACTAATGGTTTATTCTACCATATGATTATTTGACAGTTTCCTGACAGACACGTAGCATATCTATGACACACAAAGGAGTAACACGATGCAAACACCAATGCCGGTATTTGATGGACACAATGATACCCTGTTGCGCCTGACTGCAGACGCGCCTGAGGGCGATAACTTCTTTGAAAGTCCTCACGGACACATCGATATGACCCGCGCGCGGCGTGGCGGGTTGCAGGGCGGATTTTTTGCCGTCTACATTCCTTCACAACCCAATCAAGCAGTGGTCACTGACCGTGATAGTTTGCCACCCGCACTCCCGCTCGAATACTCGCAGCAACTCGCCTTCAAGATGACCGCCAAACTGCTCGAAATCGAACGTGAGTCCCATGGCGACTTTCGTATCGCACGCAGCGTGGCCGATATCCGTGCCGCCAAAGCTACTGGTGCCATGAGTGGAATTCTGCACTTCGAAGGCGCCGAAGCCATTGACGAAAACTTCTATGCCCTCGAAGTGTTTTATCAGGCTGGGTTACGGTCTATTGGTCCTGTCTGGAGCCGACCTACTATTTTCGCAGAAGGTGTGCCATTCCGTCATCACCATTCTCCAGACACCGGCCCAGGATTGACTGCACTCGGCAAAGAACTCATCAAACTGTGCAACGAACGCAAAATCATGATTGACTTGTCCCACATGAACGAAAAAGGGTTCTGGGATGTGGCCAAAATCAGCACCGCCCCACTCGTTGCCACTCACTCGAATGTGTGGAACCTCAGTCAAACCACACGAAACTTAACCGACAAACAACTCGATGCAATCCGTGATTCAGATGGCATGGTCGGACTGAATTTCGCCGTGGTATTCCTGCGCGAAGATGGTGCGTCCAATGCCGACACACCAATAGAAACAATGGTCGATCACATCGACTACCTCGTCAAACGCATCGGTATTGACCGGGTCGGCTTGGGTTCAGACTATGACGGTGCCACCATTCCAAACGCCATCAAAGACGCTGCTGGGCTACCAGTACTCGTCAATGCGCTGCGTGCTCGCGGCTATGGTGATGCAGAACTTACCAAAATTTGTTATGAAAACTGGATGCGCGTGTTGCTCAAAACATGGGGTCAATAAATCAATCGTTACGCCGCCACAGGTGACTGCCTGTGGCGGCGTTTCTATTGGAATTATGCCTGTTGTGATTCTTTGGAAAGTGTGCGCCGAATTTGCGCCAAATACGTACCATGCAACGGATAAAAGTACATGGCGATTAGTGCACAGATGGCACCTGCCAATGGCAAGGATGTCATATACAACCGAAATCCTGCATCCACCGTGTCGGGTTGCACATCGAGCAGTGGATTGTATCCATATTGCGTGCTAATTATCCCAAACACTGCAGATGTAATGGTAGTACTCAGCGCCACTGCAGCACCGTTAACCGCATAAAACATCCCCTCACGACGAGACCCGGTACGCATTTCGTCTTCATCGATTACATCAGCCATCACCACATCACCCATCATAATCAACCCTGCCACAGGGAATCCGAGAATAACAGCACACAGGAGTGACATTGCAAAGTCATTGACAAAAAGGAGCGTCAGTGGCGCAATACCAATGCCGACATACGCAATCATCAGGGTCGTCCGTGCACTATACCGTTGGGCGATAAACCGTTTCCATACAGGCAAAAACAATCCTGCCGCAATAAATGCTACCGCCAGAATAATCGACGTTTGCCCTGGATTGGCATCGAGGCAGTATTTCACATAGAAAAACATGCCCGACGTCAGTGCATTGGTAGATACAAAGCGCATCATTTGCGCAAGCATCACTGCCAAAAAACTCTTGTTGACGATGGTGTTTTTCAGCGCATCAAGAAACGGTATCTCCGTCGGCTGGTAGTGTGGCTGTTCGAACATGCCACGCAATCCAATGGCATATGCCAAACAGGCAATCGTGCCAAATATTGCCCCCATTACTGGATAGCCCAACATTTGTGCCAGTACCGGTGGCAGTGCAGCACCAATGAATAAACCAGCGGTTTGCAGCCAATTCATACGGACAGCCACATCAAGACGCGACTGATAAGTGGGAAACATTTCTGCAAGAAGCGATAAATATCCTGCGGTAGAAACTGCCGTGCCAAAGCCTTCGAACAGCACAATGGTCACCAAAAACCAGATGGCCAATTCGGTCGGTTGGGTCAGGCCATCAAACGGCACACACCAGATAGCGATAAACGCCAGCGCATATGGCACCATGCCGAAACGAATGTACGGGATACGACGCCCCCACCGTGATGTTGTCCGATCTGACATGTGCCCCAAAATAGGATTGTTTGCCGCATTCCAAATAGCATAAATGGTCATGATTAGCGCGGCAGTCGTCGGAGCGAGTTTTTTTACATCGGTATAAAAAAAGAGCACCGCAGCACCAAACGCCTGATACGGAATAGAACCACCGAGATTTGCGATTGCGTAGAGCCAACTCTCACGTCGGGTAGGGATGCGGAATGTGTGTGCCATGGCCATCCTTTCTAACGTTCTATGTGATGCGACGTTCCAGATATCTGCATCCATGCGCGTTTCCACGCATCTGCATCAGAGTGATGTGTTTCGTGGCGAAATCGATCATCACGTTTACGAACAAACTCGGCCAATTCTGCATGAAGACGCGCCCAAGCCTGCTGTTGTGCATCCCAAAAGAGTTGTGTATCCACACCCAACGTCGCTATGCGCCTGAGATGGACGGCACAAATTCCTTGGGATTGCGCAAGTGCACGTTGCAAATCCGTATCGTCTTGCCATGCCACAATTCCTGCACAGACTGCCGCATCATAACGATGCATGTCTACACAAACTGGGCATTTCTGTGGGCGATAATGACGACGAACAATCGTTTGTTTTTGCGCCAGCACCGGCAAATCACGCATCAGATTTGTCAGCACATCGAGTGCTGTCACTGCTGCGGCCATGGCATCCTTGGCGTCACGGAGGAGCGCTCCATGATGGACACACAAGCCACGAGCGGCACGCACCTGCGCACGGCGCTCCTGATCGCCAGACCCTTCGATACAATACACAGCCACCGTGCGTAATTCTGCTTTGGTGACGAGTTGACAGATCGGGCATTCTGGGCGGTTGCATGCATCGACAAAATCAAACAAAATACGCTTGTCGCGTTCTGTCATAGTGCCTCAATATAGCATACGTCGTGGTGTACGCTACAATGGTACCATGGAAATAAACACACTCCTCACACAACTCGAAACGTACTACGGACCGACCCGTTGGCAACAGCAGCACGACGGGTTGTCTGAACTGATTATGACTATCCTGTCACATCAAACGACCGATCGGAATAGTGCGCATGCATTTGCAACTCTTACACATCCAACGCCCGATTGGCCAGAAATCCACGCCTACCCAATCGAGGAAATCATTGCCAGAATACGCGTAGCTGGACTTGCACAGCGCAAAGCACAATACATACTCACCACACTCGATATCGTTTCTCGGTGTGACACCCCGTACTCAATCGACTTTTTGGCTACGATGCCAGTCCCTGCGGCGATGCAATGGTTAACCAGCATCCCAGGCATTGGCCCCAAAACAGCAGCATGCGTATTGCTGTTTGCGTTTGGACGACCAGTCACTCCGGTTGACACCCATATCGCACGCGTCTGCCAACGACTCCAACTCGTATCGGCCACAAATGCAGTACACATCCAGCAACAACTGGAGTCGTTAGTACCCGATGACCACAAGTACGCATTTCACATTCACATGATCCAGCATGGGCGACGGATATGTCATGCACGGCAACCAAATTGCGCGTTATGCCCACTGGCATATGCATGTCCGAGTGCACTGAATAACCATTATGCGTATGAACGTTGAGTATCTTTCGAGTTTCCATCAGCGATTAACTGTGACAACGACGCTCGTCGTCGTCTGTTCACTCATATTCCATGGCTACTTGTGGTGGCGAACACTCCCAGCAGGAGTCGTACATGTGGCATTGAATCGCATCATCGTATTGCTCTTGGTGAGCAATATGTGCATCGGTGTGGCCATTGCAGTACAGCGAAATACCGTGACTCCATTACATGTGATTTATGCCACCGTCGTGTTACTACCATTCTTCGGAATTCGATTTATCCAACGCTACGCAGCACCGCACACACATGCGAAGTACATGTGTGTCGCACTCTTGCTGATATTGGTTATCCTGCATCGACTCGTAGTCACTGCATCACATTGACGGTTGATAGATATCCCACTATGATTTGTGCAGGAATCATCTGTAGGAGGAATTCATGAGCAAGGTACGAATCGGGATTGTCGGCACTGGTGGCATCGCACGCAATCGCCATATTCCATGCTTCAAGGCAAATCCAGACGTTGATTTGGTCGCCGCATCAGATCCAGTAAGTGCATCACTTGCAGAAGTTGGTGAAAAATTCGGCATTCCCGGGTTGTACGCTGATTACGAGGAAATGTTCCAAAAAGAAGCACTCGACGGCGTGGTCATCTGCACACCCAATAAATTCCATGCACCGGCATCCATTAGTGCACTCAATCGTGGCATTAATGTGCTCTGTGAAAAGCCGATGGCACTCGACCCTGCCGAAGGCCGAGCCATGATTGCCGCAGCCAAAGCCAACAATAAAATCCTGACTATCGGATTCCACTATCGCCATCGCACACAAGTTCGCACCGCCAAACAAATCATCGATAGCGGCGAATTAGGGCATGTGTACATGGTACGCGTCAACGCATTGCGCCGCCGTGGCATTCCGTCGTGGGGTTCATTTGTCCACAAACACATCCAAGGTGGTGGAGCAATGATTGACTTCGGCGTACATACGCTGGACTCCGCGCTCTATTTGTTGGGCAATCCCAAACCAATCGAAGTCACCGCGTCTCTTTCACAGCATCTGGGTACCAAACCGAATGTGAATCCGTGGGGCCAATGGAATTACAAAGAATTCACCGTTGAAGATCAGGTGGCTGCGTTCGTACGCTTCGAGAATGGTGCAACGATGCTCCTCGAATGTTCGTGGGCGTTGAATGTTCCTGAAACAAAAGAAACCATTTCGCTCTCGGGAACCGAAGCCGGGCTCGACGTATTCCCACTCAAAGTCAACAAAGCGCAGTATGGCATGTTGACACATTGGGTACCTGACTGGATGGAAAAAGAAAACGAAGAACCCGGGATTGGGCAAGCCGCAGACTTTGTCAATGCGATCAAGTCTGGTGGTCAACCAAATGTCACGGCCGAGCAAGCATTGCAGGTCACAGACATTGTCGATGCTATTTATCGCAGTGCAGAGACCGGTAAAGCAGTAACACTATCCTAATCAATGCCCAGCGCACCCGCAATAGCGGGTGCGCTACGCTCGTTATTCAGGTACAATGCAGTCGAATGCACGACGCGGATAGGAATACGCCATGCGCCTGTCAAAACGCGGTGAATACGGCTTGCGAGCCATGATTCAGCTTGCGAACATGCCTGCAGATCAGTCCATGATGCAAATTAAACACATTGCGGCGCTCGAACACATCCCGTTCAAATTCCTTGAACAAATCATGCTCGCACTCAAAAACGCCGGTCTGCTTCATAGCCGCAAAGGTATCGGCGGTGGCTACTATTTGGCCAAACCAGCAGATGAAATCACGCTCGGGCGGATTGTGCGCATCCTCGACGGACCATTGGCACCAATTGGATGCGTGTCACAAATGGCATATGAGTCGTGTAATTGCCCCGACGAAGCCACCTGCAAGCTCCGGAGTGTGATGGGTTCGGTACGCAACGCCATCAGTGACATCCTTGATCAAACGACACTCGCAGATGTGCTGGACAAACCGACGTAAGCTTGCAACAACTGACTCAATCCATGCGTCAGATAGTCGTATTTTGAAAGGAGCATGTTCATGACCGAGATTCCAAATGTATCATTTGACCCAACAAACCCAGACCCACGCTGTGCCTGCGTTTTGGTGTTAGACACGTCGGGGTCAATGCATGGTGAAAAAATCAAACAACTCAACCAAGGCCTGAGCGAATTTGCGACGGCACTCCAGGGCGACAGTGTGGCTCAATCACGCGTCGAAATTTCGATTGTGACGTTTGGTCCTGCGCAACTCACCCTTGATTTCACACCTGCGAGTTCATTTAGCCCGCCTACGCTGACCGCAAGTGGTGACACACCACTCGGTGCCGCATTACAGCAGGCGTTAGACATCATTGCTATGCGCAAAAAGCTCTACAAAGACAATGGCACGCCATACTACCGCCCATGGATTTTCTTGATTACGGATGGTGCACCAACGGATAATGATGCCTGGAAAGCCGCTGCAACCCGCATCAAAGACGAAGAGTCACGCAAGGGTGTAGCGTTTTTTGCAGTGGGTGTTGAAGGCGCTGATATGGAAATTCTCAAACAGTTGTCATCCGTACGCGAACCACTCCCACTCAAAGGCTACTCATTCCGTGAAATGTTTGTCTGGCTTTCGGCCAGCCTTGCCAAAGTGTCTCAATCACAACCAGATCAGCAGGTCCCCCTTTCGGCACCAACTGGCTGGTCCAACGTCTAAACGAACAGACCATACCCGTGCCATGCTCACATGGCACGGGGAGGAGCAATTATGTGGCGCTATGCGTATGCATCAGTGGTAGGTACTAGTCATCTACGCTTGCAGACTCCATGTCAAGATGCAAGTTATGTCATGTTGCACGATGACAAAATCATCATTGCAGTCGCAGATGGGCTCGGCTCTGCCGCACACTCAGAAATAGGTGCAAATATCGCATGCAAAGTAGCTACTGATTCGATTTCGAACGCAATGAAATCAGACGCCACTGCGGACCTGCAAACACTCTGTACGGCAGCATTCACTGACGCCCGCAACGCTATTAGCGCTGAGGCAACCGCGCAAGAAAAGCAACTTCGTGACTTTGCGTGCACACTGCTCCTCGTCATCATTGACCACGAACGTTGGGTGGTACAACACATTGGTGATGGCGCGGTGGTAGGATTTCTTCCCGATGGGAGCATCAAAACAATCAGCGCACCAGATAATGGTGAATTCATCAACTCGACATACCCACTAACAAGCACCGACTACTTGACGCAGCTTCGTTTTACCACACAAACAGAATCGCTCAGTGGTGTAGCGGTACTGAGCGACGGAGTCCAACCGATGTGCATCAACTACAAAACAGGTGCCGCGTTTCCAGGATTCTTTTCACCACTCGTGACATGGCTACGCACTCTCGCCACGCCATCTGCCGCAAACGAAATTATGCAAAAGATGCTCAACTCCGAACAATTTCGCCAGAAAAGCGATGACGACATGACACTTGTCCTCGCTATTCGAGAGTAACTATTGGTATACTTATCAAAGCATAGCGATAAGGAATCTGTGTGAACGCTCTCGAATCATTGCTTACGCACAACCGCGAATTCGTCGCAACACGAGCGTACGAAACATATCAAACTGATCGCTTTCCTGACAAAGGATTAGCAATCGTGGCTTGCATGGATGCACGTCTGGTGGAATTACTGCCCAAAGCACTCGGACTACGCAATGGCGATGCCAAAATAATCAAAAATGCAGGAGCACTCGTGACGAGTGCGTGGGGTTCAGTGATGCGGAGCTTGTTGGTTGCAGTCTACAATTTGCGTGCCGAAGAAATCGTCGTTGTAGCGCACTACGACTGTGGCATGGGCAACATTGATCCACAACAGATATTGGCGATGGCACATGAACGCGGAATTTCCCCGGACACAATTGCAACATTGCGCTACGCTGGCATCAACCTCGAAGCCTGGCTCAAAGGATTCGACAATGTGGAAGACAGCGTCAAAAATACCGTACAGACAATCCGCAATCATCCATTGTTACCCAAAGATGTCCCCGTGCACGGATTAATTATTCATCCCGATACCGGATTATTAGAAGTCGTTGTAAACGGATACGCATAACCATGGCCCGCTATAGCACCAAAACAGGATCTACAGTCACCACGGACAAAACACTCGGCGCCGGTGGCGAGGGGACCGTGTATACGATTGTGGGTCAACCCCATTCTGTCGCAAAAATCTACCACCCCCATCGACTCACCAAAGCACTCGCAGACAAAGTCGCTGCCATGGTTGCAGACCCACCCGATGATGAATCACGGAATAATCCGCAACTCAAGCACGTATCAATTGCATGGCCAGAACAAGTGCTCCTCAATAATGGGAAGTTTGTTGGCTATGTCATGCCCAAAATTCCCAAGTCAGATGATTTGTACGATCTGCTGCAACCACAACAACGAGCCAAACAGCACCCGCATGCAGATCATCGCATGATCTTTCGCACAGCCCGTAACTTTGCCACAGCTATGGCGGCCATCCATCGCAAGAAATACGTTATTGGCGATGTAAATTTCAAGAATGCTCTATTTACTGATCAAGCACTCATCACCATCGTTGATTGCGACTCAATGCAAGTCACCGATACCAAAGGAACCATTCACCGCTGTCTGGTCGGATTACCCGAGTACACCGCACCAGAACTGCAAGGTGCTGATTTTACTAAAGTCAATCGCACCACAGAATCAGATACATTTGGTCTCGCGGTGCTTATTTTTCAACTGCTGATGCAGGGATTTCATCCATTTGCTGGCCGACCACTCCCAGGTGCCCCTGATGTCGAGCAAGTCCATGTGTACTGTATTGCACGCAAAATATTCCCGTACGAACAAAACACTCAATTTGTGCCACCAAATGCGGCACCACCAATCACCGCATTACCGGGCATGCTTCGCGCGCTCTTTCAGCGTGCATTCACGACCACACAGCGCCCCAGTGCCCAAGAGTGGGCAGATGCACTCGCAATGGTTGAGAATCGCCTCATCCAGTGCCCCAATGAACAGAGTCATTGGTACCCGGCAGACGGTGCGTGCGTAGTCTGTGAAGTGGAATACAACGTGGGGCGGCGCAAACGCACCACGACCGCATCACAAACAACGCAGATGCAGGTCCCCTATACTGCACCCAAGCCTGCGGTCACACCTGCAAGCAAATCGACACCCTTTACAATTCCGTCAACACCAAGTACGCCACCTGTCACAACACAACCAACACCTAGCACACGCACGATATCCGTGAGTATCACCCCACCGAATCAACTCTACAGCCAAATCTCGCAATTTTTGCGACAACGCATGAGTCTGGTCGCCATCGGAATCATTGTCTTTAGTCTTTTTTTGATGGTACGTGGCTGGAGTTCGTCTCAGACAGTCACCTCAAACACCACGGCAACTGATATCCAACAAATCGAAACGACGGTAGCAGCTGAAGAAATAGCACCCACTGCCATAGCGACACCAGAAACGGTTGTCCCCACCGCTGCAGACACTGTGGCACCATCACCCATCCCAATTATGTATCCTGCGTGTGAATCAGCGGCGTTGCTCCAATCATTTTGGCCGTCGTCACTAGCCAACCAATTGGGGACGATGCAGGTGAATGCATGGCCACAGCGTATGAGCGATGTGTATGGCAATGCCATATTGCTGCAACCGATTCCATCGCTTCCTTCGCTCAATGGACTTACCGATCAACCGCTTACGCAGTCATTGCAATGTGCGAACGGTACTATTTCTCGCTTTTCAATCGATACACCAAGCAACGGTTCGCCGTTATCATGCGATGAACCGTCATGTGATGACATGCAACCACTTTTTCGAGAATATAGTGCGGTATTACACAATGGCGCGACCCCGAGTAGCGAGAATTTTGTCATTGGCAAATCATCAGTGGCGCGGTATTTTGCGGTAACCGGAAGTAAAGCGCGGTATACAGTGATTGTGTTCGATAATGCAACAGATGACTTTACGCTGTTTGCACGTTATCAGCTACCACTCATTCAACATGAATTCAAAGTAGCCAAAGAGAGTGAACTTCAATCACTTACCACCTCAAATGCGTCTGTCTGGTATGATCCTCGTGCTGGTATTCAAAATCGCTCAAATACGAACATGCTCGAGCAGTTCCGACGAATAATAACCATTCCCAATGGACTCACGTGGAGTGATGACCAAGCTGTCCTAGCCAGCGATTATCAACGCTGGTATACCACGTGTACACAACGCAGTCCACATTTGCCATCGTGCGATTATATTGCTGATATCACCGTACTCAATAATCAACAAATACAGGTGACCTACATCGCCGGTCTCCCACGCGAAATGGCTCGCATTATCCAACCATATGCTATCCCCGCGAATTCGAATACCACACAATCGAGCATGGCAACACAAATACTGGCAGATTCAATGAGCGATTGGCGTTGTATGCCGCTAGATTCTAAAAATTCCTGGCAATGTGAAACAGTTTCATCGTCAGCGACGTCAAACGCTAAAGTAATAACCTTTTATCGGTACGCACAGCTTGATGAAATCAAAGTTGCTTTCGCCAAGCCGTTTGATTTGATGCTTGCGAGTGCGGATGTGACACCATCGTTTGTAACAAGCGTGTCGTTGCAATCAAATATTGCAAACTACACACTCGAGCTTGTTCCTACCGGTGCTATTTATGCAGTTGCACGTCAGTAAGGAGTCTATAATGCGCCGTTATGTGCCATGGATTATCATCGCAACAAGTCTTTTCACAATGGCGTGTGGGGCACTCAGTAATCTCGTCAACGATACCGCACCTCAAGTTATTGTTGTGACTGCAACGCCGAGCGACGAAGAACTCGTTGCATCCAACGAATCACCTGCAGATGCCACACCAGCAATCGAAGCGACTGCCGAACAACCAACAGCGGTTGCGGTACCAGATACAGAGACGAGCATTGGCGAAAGCACACTCGTCGCAGTGCAATCACGCGGCGTGCTACGCTGTGGTGTCAACGCTGACCTACCTGGATTCGGGCTTTATGATGCCGTGCGCAAGCAGTGGAGTGGATTCGATGTCGACTTCTGCAAAGTCATCGCAGCAGCCGTACTGGGTGATGCCAGCAAAGTCGAATACATCCCTGTGACATCTGCAGACGGTCCGAATGAACGTTTCAATGCGGTACGCACCAAACTCATCGATGTACTCATCCGCAATACGACCTGGACCGCCTCGCGTGATGGGGCAGGACTCATGTTTGGCCCGACTACGTTCCATGACGGACAGACATTTATGGTACGAAAAAAAAGCAAAATCACCTCGATCGAAGACTTGCGTGAAAAGAAAATTTGCGCCGGCAAAGGCACGACCAGTCTACTCAACCTGAAAGATGACTTTGCCGCCCGTGGTATCACATTCGAAGCTGTGGAAGTCGATGGCGAAGAAAAACTCTACAAGACGTATCTCAACGATGAGTGCGATGCTGTGACCAGTGATAGCAGTCAACTTGCGGTGAAACGAATCAACTTCACCAGCCCAGATGATCATGTCATCCTCGGCGATCGCATCTCACGGGAGCCACTTGGACCCGTCGTCGCCGAAGGAGACGATCAGTGGTACGACATCGTAAGTTGGTCGATTTATGCGACAATCTATGCCGAAGAACTCCGTATTGACCGCACCAATGTAGACGACATCTTGAGCACTACCGCTGACCCACGTGCGCGCCGATTACTCGGCGTCGAAGGCAAAATCGGTAGCCAATTTGGTTTGGCGCCAGACTTCGCGTACCAGATTATTTCGCAAGTCGGTAATTATGCCGATGTGTACAACGACAACCTCGGTCCAGAAACACGCTTCAACATCGATCGTGGTCCCAACAAAGCCTGGAACCTGGGTGCTGGTGGAGTCCTCGCATCGCCACCGTTCCGCTAAGCGCACGAACCGCTCACTGGTTTATTCGGTGAGCGGTTTTTTATGCCAATGGTGGGCACGCAGCGCACGAATCGTTTCTGGTGATGTGCGACAGCAGCCACCGATGAGTGACGCCCCAGCCACATACCATGCATCTGCGGCAGCCACGTAATCATCGCACGTGACAGTGCCATGCCAATTACCTGCCTGTGCATCGTATTCCTCTCCTGAATTTGGATACACGATGATGGGTAGCTGTGTATGTTGCCGCAGGTCACGGATTATATCGGGAACATATACAGGCGAAGTACAATTACAACCAAGTGCACATATTTGCGCATAACGAGCGAGTGCAGCAGCCACCTCCTGCATCGATTGACCAGCACAGGTGGTGTGGCCACGGCAACTAAATGACATCCAAGCTGTCATGTGCGGATGCGCTTCAAGGAGACGACAGAGTGCAATTGCTTCGGTCAAGTCGGGAATAGTCTCGAATGCGATAAGATCCACGCCCGCATCAACGAGAATCTGCAGTCGTTCACGATGAAAATCCATTAATTCTTCGATTGAAAGTCCATAGTTACCCCGATATTCACCACCATCAGCCGTATACGCACCATACGGCCCTATCGACCCGGCTACCAGCGGACGCAACCGGCGTGGCGATTCGTGCACTTGCCACCACGCATCACGAGCGCTGATCGCAAGTGTAGCCGCGCGCCGAATCATCACACTCGCCTCGGTATGTGACCAGCCACGCGCCATAAAACCTTGAATCGTCGCCTGGTAACTCGCCGTAATAATGACATCAGCCCCTGCTGTCATATAATCGGTGTGCACTGCGGCGATTAAATCGGGTTGGGTATACAAGTACTTGGCAGACCACAACGTATCATGCAGGTCAGCACCACGTGATTCCATTTCAGTGGCGAGCGCACCATCAATGAACAGCGGCGATTGGATTTGCAAGTATTTTTGTAGCATCATACAAGCTCCATTCAAGTAAATTATCATGGTTAGACATATCCATCATGATATAATGAAAAGAAGTTGTCAGGGAGCAAAAAATGGACCATCTATCAAAACATGAAGCTGAAAGCATATACATGTTCCGCGAAGTCGCTGCATCGTTTGAGCGCCCTGTGATGATGTACTCGATTGGCAAAGACTCCTCAGTCTTGTTACATCTCGCATTAAAAGCATTCTACCCATCTCTACCCCCATTTCCCGTGTTGCATATCGATACGAGTTGGAAGTTTCGTGAGATGATCGCCTTTCGCGATCGGCGCATCGCCGAAGTCGGCATGAAACTACTGGTGCATCGCAACGAAGACGCACTCGCCCGTGGCATAAATGTCTTTACACATGGATCAAGCGTCCACACAGACGAACTCAAAACTGTTGCCCTACGTCAAGCGTTGAATCTACACAAATTCGATTGCGCCATTGGAGGTGCGCGCCGTGATGAAGAGCGGTCGCGTGCCAAAGAGCGCATGATGTCGTTCCGCAACGAGCACCACCGTTGGGATCCGAAACGCCAACGCCCCGAACTCTGGCAAGTCTTTAATACGCGTATTGCACCAGGTGAAAGTGTGCGCGCCTTCCCAATTAGCAATTGGACTGAACTCGATATTTGGCAATACATCAAGCGCGAACAAATTCCCGTCGTACCCCTCTACTTTGCGCAAACGCGCCCAACAGTTGTCCGTGACGGTCAACTCTTTATGATTGACGATGACCGATTCCCACTACAACCAGACGAAAAGCCGCAAATGCGCATGGTGCGATTCCGCACCCTCGGTTGCTATCCGCTGAGTGCCGCAGTCGAGTCAACCGCCAGCACCATCGATGAGGTCGTACAGGAAACACTCAGTGCACGGACATCCGAACGTGCTGGCCGTGTGATTGACTTCGACAAACCCGGGTCAATGGAACAAAAGAAAATAGAAGGATATTTTTAATGAGTCAAATAACACTCGATAGTCAACGCAGTCTGCTCAGGTTTTTGACATGTGGCAGTGTGGATGACGGCAAATCGACATTGATTGGGCGCTTGTTGTATGACGCACAACTCATCTATGAAGATCAACTTCTCGGCTTAAGCATTGAAAGCCAGCGGAAACTTGGTGATGCCACAGCCCTCGATTTATCTTTGCTCGTAGATGGACTCCAAGCAGAACGTGAACAGGGTATCACGATTGATGTGGCGTATCGCTTTTTCTCAACGGCCAAACGTCGCTTCATCGTGGCAGACACTCCTGGTCACGAGCAATACACGCGCAATATGGCCACCGGTGCATCCACGGCAGATCTCGCCGTACTGCTCGTCGATGCACGCAAAGGTCTTTTGATCCAAACCCATCGCCATAGTTGTATTGCGTCATTGCTGGGAATTCGACACGTAGTCCTCGCCGTCAACAAAATGGATCTAGTCGACTTTGACGAGCACATCTTTCGTCAAATTGAGGCACAATACCGTGAATTTGCCAAACAACTCCGATTCACTAGCATTACAGCGATACCGTTGTCTGCGCTAAACGGCGACAACGTGTTCCGCCATAGCGTGAATATGCCATGGTATCAGGGCAAAACGTTCATGTCATTCCTCGAAGACGTGGATGTCGACACTCACCTTGTCGATGACGTGTTTCGTATGCCAGTCCAATGGGTAAACCGTCCACATCAGGATTTTCGCGGATTCAGTGGCACGATAGTTGGTGGTTCGGTTCGAGTGGGCGACAGCATCACCATCCAACCAATCGGTACCCAAGCATCTGTCGCTCGCATCGTCGAATTTAATGGCGATCTCGAGCATGCATCACGTCAACAAGCGGTGACCATAGTACTCGATCGTGAAGTCGATGCAAGTCGTGGGTCAGTGCTCTGTCACCCCACTTCACAACCATCAATCGCAGACAAAGTCAGCGCCCACATCATTTGGATGCACGATACGCCGGCCCAACCCGGTCGCCAGTATGTATGCAAACTAGGCACCATGACGGTACCAGCAGTACTGACCAAAATTCAACATAAAATCGATGTCAACACCATGAATCCATTGCCTGCCGAACAACTCGACAAAAACGAAATTGGCCTGTGTGTGGTGCAATTCGAAGGTAACGTACCACATGACCTCTATGCACAGAATCGTTCGATGGGAGGTTTTATTCTCATTGACCGTATTAGCAACGATACCGTCGCAGGTGGCATGATTCAAGAAGATTTGGTATCTTCTCGGAATATTACGTGGCAACACCTCGATGTCGACAAGTCGACGCGTGCGCTGCTCAAAAACCAAAAACCATGTGTCTTGTGGCTCACTGGCTTGTCAGGGGCTGGCAAATCAACAATTGCCAATCTGGTAGAGCGTGCATTGACCGCAGAAAACAAGCATACCTACATTCTCGATGGCGATAATATTCGGCATGGTTTGAGCAGTGATCTTGGCTTCACCGCAACCGATCGTATCGAAAACATTCGGCGTGTCAGCGAAGTGGCACGGCTGTTGACAGATGCGGGCATCATCGTAATCGTTTCGTTGATTTCACCATTTCAAAGTGAACGTGACCGTGCACGTCGCACACTCCCTAATGGCGAATTCGTCGAGATTTTTGTCGATACACCACTCGAAGAATGCGAACGTCGCGATCCCAAAGGCTTGTATCGCAAAGCGCGTGCAGGCACAATTCGCGGCATGACCGGCATTGATTCACCGTACGAGGCACCAACAAATCCAGAACTGCATATTCAGACCGTACAACAATCACCAGAATCAAGTGCGCTAAAAATTGTACAATGGCTACGTGAGAATGGATATTTACATGCGTAGGAGTATGTGATGGATGTATCACGCTTTATTGCAGTACTCGGGATGCATCGCAGTGGTACATCAGCCGTTACACGTGCACTCAACATGGTGGGCGTAACGCTGCCCGGCGAATTGATGCACAATACGCAACATAACAGTTCTGGTCATTGGGAAGCACTCGAAGCCGTACGCATACATGACACGTTGTTTGCAGCACAGCACTATACCTGGGATGATCCATTCATTCCTACGGATATCTGTGCGGCAAATTCCGATGCCGCAGCCGTTGCCAAGGCCGATATCGCTACGTTCATTGCAACACACGTGCAACCGGGTACGACATTTGCAATCAAAGACCCACGGCTCTGTCATGGCTTGCCACTTTGGCTCGCGCAGATGACAAATTTGCCCATTCAATCTTGTGCAATCGTCATGGTGCGTAATCCACTCGAGGTTGCCGCATCTCTACACACACGCGACAACATGCCACTCGCAATCGGCGTACAATTATGGCTGCGCTACACGCTGGCGGCTGAAATGAACACACGCAATATTCCCCGCGTAGTTGTCCAATACGACGACCTGATTCGCGATTGGCAGGCAGCCTTACACCCTGTCTTTGCACTCATTGGCATCGATTCACCACATCCTGACAGTGACAAAGGCCGCATGTTATCTGCTTTTTTATCACGGGGCGAACAACACCACCGCTATAGCCACGACGATCTGGTGGCACAGACACTCTCAATGCCAGAAGTCGTGACGTGTTACACACAGTGTATGCGTGGCATCAATACCACTGACGCCCAGACAACGTTTGATCAGATTCGCGAAGACATCAAGCGGCGCGATGCACAAATTCCTGTTGATTATCGGCAATTCATGCGCTATCACACGCAACAATCCATAGACGAAATCAATACACTCAAAGCCGAACTCGCATGGCGCATCAGCATCCAACGCGCACAGGACGAAGAACTGAATTGGCGCAAATCGGTCATGGTTGGTCACAAATTAGAGCCATGATGGAATTGTAGAATTCCACCATGGCTCTTGACGCTACGCCGGAGTTGTTTAGCGAATTCGTGCAACCATTCGAGCAAATTCGCGTTGGTTCCATGCATTGAAGAAGTCTGCATGCCATGAGTAGATTGACCCCGATGATAAGGCAAGGTTGGCTACATCACGTTGCGCTGGGAAGCGTACTTGCATTTCGATGCGGGGGAGTGCCACCGTTCCAGCAGGACATGCACCAGCAACTGCATATGTGACATGGCTTTTGTGGTCAGTGGAATCCAAATCGACTCCATTCCAGCATTCTGGGAAGCGAATCACACCGACGAGGTCTGAACCACGTGCACACACTGGTGGCGTGCTTGCGACATCGAGCATACGGTTGCTACATGCCCAATATGCCACGTTAATATCTTGCGCAGTGCTCGCTTTTGAGTTCCCAGCAATTAATTTCAGACCAGCGGGATGCGCTACCAGTGGCGTATTAACACTTTTGCTATACACCAACGTCACATTCTTGGGAGCGATCGCGGTACCATTTAGCCATAATTGTGGCACCCAGTATGCTGATGAATCGGAACGCGGCGCACATGTTGTCGCTGGATTTGCACGTAACGTGTCAGCGGTGGAGTTTTCATCAGTTGAACGATTGCCAAAGAACTGATGGTAGTGACTCATCGCCGCCATTCCTGGCATGACAATTGGATCAACGTTGTTGACTTGCCCTGTCCCACAGCGAACCACAAAGTTTGGTGCCTGTGCGGAAGCAGGAATGCGCGTCGTCTGCACGACAACGGTCGGCTGTGGGGTTGGTCGACCACCATTGCCATTTGGGGCTGGTTTGTTGGTGAATGGCAATGCCGAGACTTCGAGTGCTTGCCCGTAGACGACAGCCGCGACCACTGCACAACTTGCGAGAAACCAGGTGAACAACTTCATCTTCATTCCTTTCATGGTTTTGTGAATCCACAAGTATGACCGCATGGAAGAATGAATCGTTCGCCAAGTTTCGTCAAGAAATCATCAAGATTTCGTCAATAAAAAAAACCACTGACTACCATATCGGTAATCAGTGGGCGTTCAGTCTGCTAGCGTTTGCGCAACGACGCGATAATGCGCTTGATTTCGCCGAGTGAATCCTGCATGGCATCGTCGCTAACATGCAATTCTATCCCCGGCTTGACGGAGAGACGGTGCCATACTTCTCCAATAGGAGATGTTGATCTCGGGGACATCGCCATATAGCTTTCTGGTGGTGCAGACATTACTGTCATTTCACGTTTCGGAGTGTTGTGATGAATGAGGTTTTTGGCCATGAGTCGATGACTCTCAACTGCTGGAGCAGCGTCATTCAAAAGCAACTCTGCGTAATGTGCCTTTTCGTGTTGTGCATACACAAGTTCACTACGGGGATCGGCGACTGATTCAATTTCTGCGTCAGCGAAGCGGGCTTCAATTTCTGCGGGGATGGGACCAGCCATATACTCGAGCTCTTGGTCGGACATTTTTGCAATTTTTTCGCGGATTACACGTAATGGATAGAATTGTTCTTTGAGCGTTTTGGCGACGTGTAACTGGAGATAATGACGCCGCGTATACCGAGCATATCTATCTCGTCCTGTTGGATGATCAAGTACACCTTCATCACTATAAAATCGAATCGTACGTACTGTTACATTTGCCATCTTTGATAGTTCATTGATGGTTACACCTTCTAATGACATTGCCTATTCCTTACACTTAAATACAAATTTAACAGTATGGTAGATGAATATTGCACTGTTGTCAATTTATAATCACATAGTTACGCAATCGCGTAATATAATCTCATGACGTTTAGTCATTAAAAAAAGTTTCAATCTGCTAGATACTTAAGTTATTTGAGAACGTTTAATTGCAGTAATGGCCCCTTCGACATGATATGCCATGATGGTACTTGCGAGTGTGACGTTTTGTTGAACAACAGCATCGACTAGTTCGAAATGATGTCGATGCACATCATCGAGTTCACTTTGATTGCGCCGGCGCAACAACCCTGTCAAACTCGTTTGACGCAGTGCATCACCAAGCGATTCAACCAAATATGAAAGCATTTGATTCTGGCTCGCCATCGCAAAGATACGATGCAATTGCGCATCCAATTCACTGTATGTATTGAAGTCAGCACGTGCACCTTCAAGTTTGCGGAGTTGCCGCTGCATCAATTCGATATGTTCGTTGGTGCGTCGTTCTGCCGCAAGCGATATACTCTGCACTTCGATGCCACGGCGCACCTCTAACATTTCGATGACAGTCACCGCATTGAGTTGCGTTGCGCGCTCAAAAAAATGCACGAGTGCGGACGCATTCACAGGGCTAATGATGGGATTCCGCCCATTCGCAATTGTGATCATGCCACGTCCCGCCAGAATTCGCAGGGCCTCACGTACCACAGGCCGACTCACTCCGAGCGTCTCCGCTAACCGCATTTCAGAAGGCAAACTATGCCCAGGTTGCAGTTGTTCACTGAGAATATACGCGTGGACACGATCAACCGTTAACTCGACGAGTGTTTGCTTCGAAACCTGCTTTGGCGTGACATCGGCTGACATGACGAATCCTCATCATCATATGCAATGGTGTGATATTGGGTAATCCGGAGAGGGTATTTGTTCGCATTGTGAACTAGCCCATGCGCAATACAAAGACGCATGTACGTTATCTGAACGCTAGTGTAGCATATATGTGTAATGTTGCATAATAGGGATCTATGTTTATTGCTCCGCGATGAAAATTTGAGAAAAGAGCGTATTTCTCCTATGATAGAAACACACCATAAAGGAGAATTCAATGACTATTTGGCAACAACTCAACGGCAGTGTTTATAATGCCCTGGGCGTCATACTCGGAGCCGCAATCGGATTACTCTTTCGCAACGCATTACCACCGCGCGTCACACAAACCATCCAATCTGCAATTGGACTAGTCACGATCTTTCTGGGCATTCGTATTGCGTGGGGATTGAGTGATATCGACATCGCAGGCATTGCAGGGATTGTCATCGCACTTGTAGCAATCACCGTTGGAGGTGGGATTGGTGAAGCACTTGCGCTCGATGAAAGATTAACCAAGCTCACAACTGCTATTCAAGATCGCATCGGCCAACAAAACGATAAACGATTCAGCGAAGGATTACTGACGGCATTTCTCATTTTCT
>CAZIKU010000018.1:28437-35680 GCA_964539815.1 uncultured Klebsiella sp.
CAATGGACTTAATGGTGACAATCAGTTGTTGATAATCAAAACTGTACTCGATACCATAACCGCTGCTGCATTAGCAAGCAGTTACGGCATAGGGATACTTCTTTCAGCAATTCCACTATTGCTCTTTCAAGGGAGTATGTCCCTTGCCGCAGGGAGCGTTGCACAGCTCATTCCCGACCCCAATACCAATCCGCTCGTCTTGATTGCCACCTGCAGTGGCGGACTGATTCTCATCGGATTAGGGTTAAATTTGCTTGATATTACCAAAATACGCATTGCAGCACTCTTACCGACATTGGTTATCGGTCCGGTACTCGTTTGGATTATCCCTTTCTTTCTCGGTGCATAAAAATACCGTGCCGAGGGAACACCCCTCGGCACGGTACGCGAAGTCATTAATCACCGAATTGAATGCCCTGGGCAAGTGGCAAACTTTTCCCCCAGTTGATGGTGTTGGTCTGGCGGCGCATGTATGCCTTCCATGCATCACTTCCGCTCTCGCGCCCGCCACCTGTTTCTTTCTCACCACCAAAGGCACCACCGATTTCTGCACCGCTCGTCCCGATATTCACATTTGCGATACCACAATCACTCCCCATATGTGAGAGGAAAAGTTCTGCTTCGCGGATGCTATCGGTGAATATTGCACTGCTGAGACCTTGAGCCACTCCGTTATGTAACGCAATGGCTTGATCAAGCGTTTGGTAACTCATGATGTAGAGAATTGGGGCGAATGTTTCTTCACAGACGACGTCGATTTGCGAATGCATGCGGATAATCGTCGGTTCCACGTAGTTTTTTCCAATTTCCGGGCGAAGCTTGCCACCCACCACTACCTGCCCCCCTGCAGCAGTTGCGCGTTGAATGGCGTCAACCATACTTTTGACTGCCTGCTCGTTCACAAGTGGACCAACCAACGTGCCCGCATCGAGTGGGTTACCGATGGGCACGCTTGCATATGCTTTGGCAAGGCGTTGCGTGAGCGCATCAACAACGCTTTCATGCACAATTAGGCGCCGAGTAGTCGTGCAGCGTTGTCCTGCAGTGCCGACCGCACCAAAGAGTACTGCACGCACCGTCATTTCTAGGTCAGCGTTCGCAGTCACAATGATAGCATTGTTACCGCCTAGTTCTAGGATTGTTTTGCCGAATCGACCAGCCACTGTCTGGGCAACCTTGCGGCCGGTACGTGTACTGCCTGTAAATGAAACAAGTGGGATGCGATGATCCTCTGACATACGCTGACCAACAACCGCACCACTGCCAACAGCCAACGTAAATACACCTGATACACCATACTTGGCCATGACGCGGTTGGCTAAATGTTGTACAGCAATCGCCGTGAGTGGAACTTGCTCTGATGGCTTCCAGATATTCGTGTCGCCGCACACTGCAGCGATTGCCGCATTCCAGCTCCACACTGCAACAGGAAAGTTAAACGCGGTAATGATACCGACCGGACCCAGGGGATGCCATTGTTCGTACATACGATGCTGAGGACGCTCGCTGTGCATTGTTAAGCCATATAGTTGGCGGCTCAGACCCACCGCAAAGTCACAGATGTCGATCATCTCTTGGACTTCGCCTAATCCTTCGGCGCGAATTTTGCCCATTTCGAGCGAAACGAGCTCGCCGAGTGGTTCTTTGTATTCGCGGAGCAAATTTCCTAATTCGCGGATTAGGTCGCCACGCTTGGGGGCAGGGAGCATTCGCCATGTGTCAAACGCAGCCACTGCCGCCGCAACTGTTTTTTCATATGCAGCGTCATCGGCTTCTTGGACGTAGGCGATGACCTCTCCAGTAGATGGGTCGTAGCTGGGGATCCATGCCCCAGATGTCGACAACCATTCTGGCCCAGTACAGGTGCCAAGGTTTCGTTCGCTCAGATTAAGCGCATTCAGAAGCGTCGTGATACGGGCAGACATAGTCGCATCCCTTCTCGATGTTGATACAGCACCATTGTAGCAAATGAATTATTGCTTAGCTTTGTGCTTGGAATGATTCCACTGCGTCGACGATATCAGAATATATTTTCCCTTGACCCTTGCCCGTCGACGCGCGCCAATTATTTGCCGCCTTTCGGATTTGGCGACCAAAGAGCGTACGCACATACGGACTAAGAATGACCAAATCATATGCGGGGATTTTGCGTTCAATGCGGGCTGCTTCGTCACCCCAGTTCGAACTCCAGCCTATCAATTCCCATTCAACGGATATATGCGGATGCGTCTGAGCCAGCTTGCCATTTATTTCTTCTTTAAACGATTGTTGCGTCTCGTTGCCGCCGATGTAAATCACTTTACATGGCTGACGTCTATTTGACTGTGTTGGCCGGTGTTGGAGCATCTGTGTATACTGTGCTATTTCGCTATAGCGCAACTGGGCAAGCCACGAATAGACGGCACGCGCCTGTTTGAGGTCTTGGCGACCGAGATAAATGTTACACAACTGCGCCAACAGTGATATGGCTTCGTCGCTATGGCCCATCATAAACAAGAGTTGGACCCGCAAAAACAGCACATCGGTTTCGTCCCACATGCGGAGCACGTCTTCGATATACTCAAGGAGTAATTTATGCACGGACGGAGCGAATTCACTGTAATTTGTCCCAAAGAGCTCAAGGAGTTCGAGGACAAATTCAACTGCATCTGCTTGCTGTGCCATCAAGGTAATCTGCCACGCCTGCGTCAGATGTGCGAGCTTTTCGGCACGTGTTAATGCATTATATTTGGCAGATCCAAAGAAATAGCGTCGCCAGATTTCGGCCGTATGGTTGAATACTTCTTCGATGCTACAAAGGTCGTAAATATCGACATCACGGTAGGTAAAGAGATGGAGCATCACAATGCGACCGGTTTCTGCGTCAATTTTATTCACGTCATGAAAAATCTGCAACCAGTGTTTCAACGGAAAGAATGTCTGCGCAGAGCAGACAATGGTGAGCTCATCACGAAACATAGGAATTTCGCTGAGTTCGAGGTGCTGTGACCATGTACGAATCTTGAGAAAGAGCATCCACTCATATAAGTCTCGCACGCGATATGCCGTTATCTGGCGTTCCATACCAATTTGCGCAATCCGAAAATGTTCTAATGCACGTTGATAATCGCCAGTACCGAAATTCAATAATCCAAGCGCTAATTGTGCATTGGTATCATCACCGACATCACATGCGACTGCCTCGTCGAAGTGGGCACGATGTTGCTTGAGGGCCTGTGTCACAATACGGAAGTCATTGGTATCGGATGGCAACATCGCATCGAGCCCCGCATAGCCTGCCACAGACATGCCGATGTCGGCATGCGTTTGTGCGATATCCGTATAACCAGGCACAGCAATTGCTTGTTGAAACAATTCACTTGCCTGGACAAATTGCTTTTTGCGACGGTAGTATTGGCCACGTTTGCGCAAACAGCGCCCATACAGATTACCACACAACTCGACGTTATTGAGTTGTTCAATGAGTAATTGTAATAATCGATCTGCTTGAGACAGGTACGTACCATTTCGTACCAAATCTGCAGCCACTGCATACACTTGCATCGCCACACTATCGGGATGTTCGGCATAGCGAATATCAGGGATCGGGCAGTGGGTCATAATTGCAGCAATCTCTTCATACGCTTTATTCTGGATGAGTGCAGGAATCAAGCGATAAATGACTTGCAAATCAGCGGCGGGAATCTGAGTTATTACGAGATGCCAGAGCGCAGAATTTCGGATTAATAAATCTGCTACTGCATTACCGACAGCGCGATAACTCCCAAGGATATATCCGAGAAACGACCACGCTTGGACTAGTTGAGACTGCTGTTTTTCAATGGTGAATTTTTGTTCGGACAGCCCAATAAAATACCCCAAATGATAGTAATATTGCACTGAATCGCTATTCAAGCGCAGCAATTCATTTAATGCATCACGCATTTGTTCGTGCGATAACGCACCTTTTATTTGTGCACAGCTATCCTCTACGGATCGATTAATCAGATATTGCAATGCGCTAAAACTGGGTGGCACATTCGGTAACGGTGGAGGTGCAGCTACAGCGAGCACCGCTGGTCGTACAACAGCTGGCCGCGCAGGCACTTGTTTTTCTACTACTGGTTGCTTTGCAACAGCCGGCCGCGCAGGCACTTGTTTTTCTTCTGTCTCTGTCTGTTCGGTGGAAACAAGAATACCAGGCAGGTCACGCGAAGACTCGGGGAGCATCTGCCGCTGCTGCGACCATGTCAATTGAGCCAACCATAATTCCTGATAACGCGTATCCCGAAGTGCTTCATCACGCCCTGGACATTCTGCAAACATCGCAAAGATGAACATGCATGCTAGTGGTGGTGCCACTGAAGCTTGCAAGTAATCAACACAGCGGAGATACCACTCTGCGGGGTACAGTCCATTCGCCGGTTCAGGTTCTGCCCCATTTGCTATTTGTTGGATGTGCAGAAACGTATCGTTATGTAGTGTGGACACATACCGCCGACATATATCGTGGATGATACGCGTTTGTGCATTCGCCAGTGTCAACAAACGCTCAATTCGCCAGTCGAACGATTTATCTGCAATGGCTTTTGGGCGGAATTTGAGACGCTGTGCCAGCAAATCATCATACGCATGGACGCGTGTTTGCTTGTTTATTAAATCACGATGCATGTAAAGTTGTCGCACCAAATGCTTGCGGACGGGAGCATCGAGCGTATCCCAGTACACTTTAATACTATTGGGCGAACGAATGATATCAACAAGTAGCGTAGCGTCCATGGCATTTCCTAGATGAATACATTTTGCTAATTCACAATCTAAAATAAGTATAACATATCGTAATACTGTAGAATTTTATCTGCATTGATAATATAATGAATACACATTTCACACATAAGGAGCACATATGTATAGATTATTTTTCGTGGTCTGTATAATCATCATGTCAAGCTGTGCAAATGGCACACCTGTCAGCAATCCAATCCCAACAGCAACTCAGCTGCAGAATACTGAACTCCCCGAAGCGACAGCAACTGCAGTTCAGGCTACGAATACGCCGATTAGCGCAACTCCAACTATTCAGCCTACGACTGTGCGCGACGTATTGGCACAATTCTCAGAAGCGCAACGACGCTGTCTTGCCATACAAATCGGGAAAGAGCGTATCCCGGTCATCATGGCAGGGGGTGACGTCAGTGACGCAGAAAAAACAATGATTGAAGCGTGTCAAAAAGATGCAAATGCACGACCAGCAGGCACACCACTTGCACAACCGAGCACTGACAATCCCGTATTCGCTGATGAAACATGGATTACATCATCGGTGGATGGCGTTGTCTGGCAAAAACCAATTCAACTCGACAGTGCAGCAAGCGTACCTGAAATTCTCGCGCTACCAGATGGTTCATTGCTCGCAATATGGTGTTCGTTCAAAGACAAGCCAGCACGCTTCCAAGAAAAACTCGCAACTGCGCGCCTTCCCAAAGGGGCAACTGAATGGATTCTCGAAGGACCGAAAATCATCCCTGGTGCGATGGAATCAAATATCACGTTCGTTGATCCCGATTTGGTACTGCTCCCAGATGGGCGAATCAGGCTGTATGCATATAACATTCAGACGGATGCCGTAACACACACCATTGTGAGTGCCATTTCATCAGACAATGGCCAGACATTCACCATCGAAGAAGGTATTCGATTTGAAACGCGTCAGATGTGGGATCCTAATGTTGTCATACTGCCAGATGGTACATATCGTATGTATTACAATGGTCAGGATGCGATTCGTAGTGCTTCATCGAGCGATGGACTCACGTTTACCGCAGATCCTGGCGACCGCTGGGTCAAAGGAGCAATACCCGGTGCTCTCGTCGAAGGTGATACTATTTGGCTGTACGGTTGTGAAAAAGGCATTTCACGCAAATCATCGTCTGACGGACTGACATTCTCAGCATCCGAACAACTCAAAATCGTGGCACCAACCGGTGGATTTTTCTGCGACCCATCGATTACGAAGACACAAGACAAATACTGGTTAATTCTCAAGATGGGCAAAGCAAAAGCGCCACCACAACCCTGAGTTGTGGTGGCGCTCTACGTTGGCGCAATCACACTAGCAGTTGACGGGCGCCATGCATTAGTAGCGCACCATCTGCGCCAACGGTCAAAAAGTTGACGCCCACGTCTGCATAGTGCTGAAGCGCCGATTTAGAGGGCCCGATGATTCCAACCGTCTTTTGCGCCTGTTGCGCACTAATGATAATTTGACTGATGGCATTGGTCATTTCGGGGCTTGCCATCTGCACGCCGAGCGATTGACTCAAATCCGAAGTCCCAATGAAGACGACATCGACACCAGGCACCGTGCATATTTCCTCACGGGCCGCTAACCCACGTGCAGTTTCAATTTGGATGACGACTACTGTTTTGGCATTGGTCCGCGTCGGATAATCGAGTGATGCATCTGCGGGAGCAGGGTACGCCGTTGCATGAGACTGACTCAATAGAAAGCCTTGTGTGAGCGTATGCAAGCCGCGGGTTCCATTGGGTGGATAGTTACTCCACTCCACGGCCAACCGCGCTTGTGTTGCACTTTCGACCATGGGAATCATAACGCCGTCTGCTCCAGTTTCGAGTGCATGTTGAATTGCCCCACGCGATAAATCGCGCACTCGAATAATTACCGAAATACCATATGCATGGGCAGCCATCACCATTTGCGCAATGAGTGCTGGATTCATCGTGATATGCTCATGGTCGATGAGCAAGAAATCAAAACCCGCATTCGCCAGCAACGGCACGATTTGTGGGTCTTGGAGTGTCACAAAAGTGTTGTAACACGGACGTTCGCGCAAGCTCTGTTTCAGGAGTCCAGGTGCGATCATATGCCCCTCCAAATCGATAGAATGTGCGTATCATACCACATTCATATTTCACAACATGTTCGTTCCGTACTATAAATAACGCAACCATTCGTCCTACGCCGATACAACAGCGCATCAGTGCGTTACCCGCATGGTTTTGTGAAATGACCTCTCAATGTAATCACTACGTCCCAGCATGCGCTGCGTGCATTGGTGTGTGCGCTGCTCATGTGGACAAGCTGAGGCACAGCGTGCTTTTCTGTAGGCAATTTTCAATTCTTCATTTTCCATTTTTCATTTCTTACCACCACCATCTGAGTCTCTGTATACTCATCTGTGTGGCAGAATGCATGGATAATCCCGCGCGAAAAAACCTGTTTGACCCATAGGCATATCGATGT